>LUYR01000233.1 GCA_001603335.1 Rhodospirillales bacterium Alpha_05
GGGCGTCGGCGTGTGGGGTTGCCCGACGACGGTGAACAACGTCGAGACCATCGCCGACGCGCCGACGGTCCTGCGTCGCGGCGCCGCGTGGTTCGCCGCGCTCGGGCCGGAGAACAACAACGGCACCAAGATCTTCTGCATTTCCGGCCACGTCGAGACGCCGTGCAATGTCGAAGAGGAAATGGGGATTCCGCTCAAGGAGCTTTTGAAGAAGCACGCGGGCGGGGTGCGCGGCGGCTGGGACAACCTGCTCGCGGTGATCCCGGGCGGTTCCTCGACGCCGATGATCCCCAAGGAGATCTGCGACGACGTCAACATGGATTTCGATTCGCTCAGGAACGTGCGCTCGGGCCTCGGCACCGCGGCGGTGATCGTGATGGACAAGTCCACCGACCTGGTCGCGGCGATCACCCGCCTCGCGCGCTTCTACATGCATGAGAGCTGCGGCCAGTGCACGCCCTGCCGCGAGGGCACCGGCTGGCTCTGGCGCACCATGGTGCGGATGGAATCGGGCGAGGCGACGGTTCCCGAGATCGACAAGCTGCTCGAAGTCACCCGCCAGATCGAAGGCCACACCATCTGCGCCCTCGGCGACGCCGCGGCGTGGCCGATCCAGGGTTTGTTCCGTCACTTCCGGCCGGAAGTCGAGAAACGCATCGCGGCGCGCCGCGCCGATGCGAAGCACCGCGCCGCGTAGGAGAGTTCCGATGCCGAAACTGACCATCGACGGATTGGAAATCGAAGTCCCGGCAGGGACGTCGGTGCTGCAGGCAGCGGAACAGCTCGGCATCGAGATTCCGCGCTTCTGCTACCACGAACGCCTTCCGGTCGCGGCGAACTGCCGCATGTGCCTCGTCGAGATCGAGAAGATGCCGAAGCCCGTGGCCTCCTGCGCGATGCCGGCGGGCGAGGGGATGGTGGTCAAGACCCAGTCCGAAGGTGCGCTCCAGGCCCGCAAGAACGTGATGGAGCTGCTGCTGATCAACCACCCGCTCGACTGCCCGATCTGCGACCAGGGCGGCGAGTGCGACCTCCAGGACCAGGCGATGGCCTACGGCCGCGACAAGGGCCGCTATCACGACGAGAAGCGCGCGGTTTCCGAGAAGTTCCTCGGGCCGCTGGTGAAGACGGCGATGACGCGCTGCATCCACTGCACCCGCTGCGTCCGCTTCCTCACCGAGATCGCGGGCGTGCCCGAACTCGGCATGATGAACCGCGGCGAGCACGCCGAAATCACCACCTACATCGAACGCTCGCTGACCTCCGAGCTCTCGGGCAACATCGTCGATCTCTGCCCGGTCGGCGCGTTGACCTCCAAACCGTATGCGTTCTCGGCACGGCCGTGGGAACTGCGCAAGACCGAATCGGTCGACGTTTTCGATGCGGTCGGCTCGGCGATCCGGATCGACTCGCGCGGCAACCAGGTGATGCGCGTGCTGCCGCGCCTCAACGAGGACGTCAACGAGGAATGGCTGGCGGACAAGTCGCGCCACGCCTGTGACGGGCTGCTGAAGCGCCGCCTCGACGTGCCCTATGTCCGCCGCGACGGCAAGCTCGAACCCGCGACCTGGGCGGAAGCCTTCGCCGCGATCCAGGAGGTATTTGCGACGCTCCCCGGTTCGGCGATCGCCGCCCTCGCGGGCGATATGGCCGACGCCGAGTCGATGTTCGCGCTCAAGCTGCTGATGGAATCGCTCGGCTCCGCCAACCTCGACTGCCGCCAGGACGGCGCGGCGCTCGATCCGTCGGTTCCGGCATCCTACCGCTTCAACACCACCATCGCCGGGATCGAGGAGGCCGACGCGCTCCTGATCGTCGGCAGCAACCCGCGTATCGAAGCGCCGATTCTCAACGCACGGATCCGCAAGCGTTATTCCAAGGGCGGCTTCAAGATCGCGACCATCGGCGCGAAGGCCGACCTTACCTATCCGGCGCAGCACCTCGGTGACGGCGCGGATGCGCTGCAGAGTGTGCTCGACGGCGTCAGCCCGTTCTTCGACGTGCTCGCGAAGGCGGAGAAGCCGATGATTATCCTCGGCATGGGCGCGCTCACCGGCCCGGGTTCGCCGCGCCTTGTCGGCGCGGCGCGGGCGCTGGCCGAGAAGGTCGGCATGGTCAAGGACGGCTGGAACGGCTTCAACGTGCTCCACACCGCGGCGGCACGAGTCGGCGGCCTCGATCTCGGCTTCGTGCCGGGGCCGGGCGGCCTCGCCACCCGCGCGATTCTCGACGGAGCCGGCTCCGGCGCGATCAAGGCGGTGTGGTTGCTCGGCGCCGACCAGATCGAAACCAATGCCCTCGACCACGCCTTCGTGATTTATCAGGGGCACCACGGCGACGTCGGCGCGCAGGTCGCCGACGTGATCCTGCCGGGGGCGGCCTACACCGAAAAGCACGGCACCTACGTCAACACCGAGGGGCGGGTGCAACGCACCAACCGCGCGGTGTTCCCGCCCGGACAGGCGCGCGAGGATTGGAAAATCCTGCGTGCGGTTTCGGAAGTGCTGGGCCACACCCTGCCGTTCGACACCCTCGAGGCGCTGCGCGCTGCGATGGAAGCCAAGGTGCCGTCGTTCGCGGTGCGCGACGTCGCGACGCCTGGCGAGTGGCTGCCGTTCGGCGAGAGCGGGGCGCTCGACGTTTCCGGTGGGCCGTTGGTGTCGCCGGTGCGCAACTACTACATGACCGATCCGATCAGCCGTGCATCGCCGACGATGGCAGCCTGCACCCTCGAAATCGGCGGCGAAGCGACGGAAGCAAGGACGGGGACCGATGGCTGAACTCTGGGACACCGTGTGGCCGGTGGTCTTCATCCTATTGAAGATCCTCGCCTTCGTCGTGCCGCTCCTGGTCTGCGTGGCCTATCTCACCTATGCCGAGCGCAAGGTGATCGCGGCGATGCATCTCCGGCGCGGGCCGAACGTCGTCGGGCCGTTCGGCCTGATGCAGCCGCTCGCCGACGGCCTCAAGCTGTTCCTCAAGGAAACCGTGGTGCCGACGGGCGCGAACCCGCTGGTGTTCCTGCTCGCGCCGATGGTGACCTTCAGCCTCGCAATGATCGGCTGGGCGGTGATCCCGGTCTCCGACGGCTGGGTGATCGCCGACATCAACGTCGGCATCCTCTACCTCTTCGCGATCTCGTCGCTCGGCGTCTACGGCATCATCATGGCGGGTTGGGCGTCGAACTCGAAATACTCGTTCCTCGGCGGCATGCGCTCGGCGGCGCAGATGGTCTCGTATGAAGTCTCGATCGGCTTCATCATCGTCTCGATCCTGCTGACCTCGGGCTCGATGAACCTGACCCGGATCGTCGAGGCGCAGAGCGGGCTGTGGTTCTGCATTCCCCACTTCCCGATGTTCATCCTGTTCCTGATTTCCGCGCTGGCGGAAACCAACCGCACGCCGTTCGACCTGCCCGAGGCGGAATCCGAACTCGTGGGCGGCTACAACACCGAATACTCGGCGATGACCTTCGCGATGTTCTTCCTCGGCGAATACGCCAACATGATCCTGATGAGCAGCATCTGCGTGCTTCTGTTCCTCGGCGGCTGGCTGCCGCCGATGGACATCGCGCCGTTCACCTGGGTGCCGGGAATCGTCTGGTTCGCGCTCAAGGTCTCCGCCGTCCTGTTCTTCTACCTTTGGGCCCGCGCCACCCTGCCGCGCTATCGCTACGACCAACTGATGCGCCTGGGGTGGAAAGTTTTCCTGCCGTTGTCGTTGGGCTGGGTGGTGGTCACCGCCGTCGCCCTGCACGTCTTCGGCTGGCTGCCCGCGTAAGGAGTGCGCAAACCATGTCGACATTGAATCGCACGCTGCGCTCGTTCCTGCTGTTGGAACTGATCTCGGGCTTTGCCTTGACCCTGAAGTATTTCTTCATGCCCAAGGTGACCATCGACTACCCGAACGAGAAGGGGCCGCTCAGCCCGCGCTTCCGCGGCGAGCATGCGCTCCGGCGCTATCCCAACGGCGAGGAACGCTGCATCGCCTGCAAGCTCTGCGAGGCGGTGTGCCCGGCGCAGGCGATCACCATCGAGGCGGAACCCCGCCTCGATGGTAGCCGCCGCACCACGCGCTACGACATCGACATGACCAAGTGCATCTATTGCGGTCTGTGCCAGGAGGCCTGCCCGGTCGACGCGATCGTCGAGGGGCCGAACTTCGAGTACGCCACCGAGCGCCGCGCCGAGCTGATGTACAACAAGCAGAAGTTGCTCGACAACGGCGACCGCTGGGAAACCGAACTCGCGATGCGTCTCGAAGCCGACGCGCCGTACCGCTGAACCACGACCAGAAGACGACCGACCGATGAAGGGTACCCGGGGGGATGAAGGCAAAATGACAGAGCTCGGCAATTCGGCCTGCGCCGCGCCCCTGGGCGCGACGGACCTGAGGGAGACCCGGCGATGACCGCTTTCGTATTCTATGTGTTCGCCGTGCTCGCCGTGGCATCCGGGGCGATGGTGGTGACCGCCCGCAACCCGGTCCACTCGGTGCTGTTCCTGATCCTCACGTTCTTCAACGTCGCCGGGCTGTTCGTGCTGCTCGGCGCGGAATTCGTCGCGATGATCCTGGTGATCGTCTACGTCGGCGCGGTCGCGGTGCTGTTCCTGTTCGTGGTGATGATGCTCGACATCCACGCGGTGAACATCCGCGAGGGCTTCGTCAAGATGTTGCCCATGGGCACGGTGGTCGGGCTGGTTCTGTTCGCCGAGCTCGTGCTGGTGGTCGCCACCTGGGGCTTCGGTCCCGGCATCGAGGTCGCGCGCGCCGCGCCGATGACCACCGGCCTCACCAACACCGAGGCGATCGGCGTGGTGCTCTACACCGACTACATCTACCTGTTCCAGCTGTCCGGAATTGTGCTCCTCGTCGGCATGATCGGCTCGATCATGCTCACCTTGCGCGCCCGCTCCGGGGTGCATCGCCAGGTTGCCCTCGAGCAGGCCACGCGGCCGCTCTCCGACTGCATCGAAGTCAAGAAAGTCGCGACGGGGAAGGGGATCTGATCATGACCATCGGCTTGACCCATTACCTCACCGTCGCCGCAATCCTCTTCACCCTCGGCGTGTTCGGGATTTTCCTCAATCGCAAGAACGTCATCATCATCCTGATGTCGATCGAGCTGATGCTCCTCGCGGTGAACATCAACTTCGTCGCCTTTTCCGCCTACCTCAACGATCTGGTCGGCCAGGTGTTCGTGATGTTCGTGCTCACCGTCGCGGCGGCGGAAGCCGCCATCGGCCTCGCGATCCTGGTGGTGTTCTTCCGCAATCGCGGATCGATCCAGGTCGAAGACATCAACGCGATGAAAGGCTGAAGACCGATCATGACTGTCGCCATCGTCTTTCTGCCTCTCCTCGGTGCGATCCTCGCGGGCCTGTTCGGACGCTTCATCGGCCGCATCGGTTCGCAGCTGGTCACCACGATCCTGATGATCGCCTCCGCCGCGCTCAGCGTTCCGGTGCTCTACGAGGTCGCGTTCGGCGCCGGGCCCTACACCGTGCAGCTGTTCAGCTGGATTCACGTGGGCACCTTCAACGTCGAGTGGGCGCTCAAGGTCGATACCCTGACCGCGGTGATGCTGTTCACCGTCAGCGTGATCTCGGCCCTGGTGCACCTCTATTCGATCGGCTACATGCACGGCGACCCGTCGCATTCGCGGTTCATGGCGTATCTCTCGCTGTTCACCTTCTTCATGCTGATGCTGGTGACCGCCGACAATCTGGTGCAGATGTTCTTCGGCTGGGAGGGCGTCGGGCTTTCGTCCTACCTCCTGATCGGCTTCTGGAACGACCGGCCGTCGGCCAATGCCGCGGCGATCAAGGCGTTCGTCGTCAATCGCGTCGGCGACTTCGGCTTCATGCTCGGCATCGCCGGGATCTACCTCAGCTTCGATTCCGCCCACCTCGACACGATCTTCGCCGCCGCGCCGGGAATGGCGGAGCAAAGCCTGCATATCCTGGGCATGAACCTGCCGCTGCTCACCACCCTTTGCCTGCTGCTGTTCGTCGGCGCGATGGGCAAATCGGCGCAGATCGGCCTGCACACCTGGCTCCCCGACGCGATGGAAGGCCCGACGCCGGTTTCGGCCCTGATCCACGCCGCGACGATGGTGACCGCCGGGGTGTTCATGGTGGCGCGGATGTCGCCGCTGTTCGAGCAGAGCGAAACCGCGCTCAACGTCGTCGCCATCGTCGGCGCGACCACCGCGCTGTTCGCCGCGACCATCGGCTGCGTGCAGAACGACATCAAGCGAGTGATCGCCTATTCGACCTGCTCGCAGCTCGGCTACATGTTCTTCGCGTTGGGCGTCGGTGCGTACGGCGCGGCGATCTTCCACCTCGTCACCCACGCCTTCTTCAAGGCGATGCTGTTCCTCGGTGCGGGCTCGGTGATTCACGCGATGTCCGACGAGCAGGACATGCGCCGGATGGGCGGCATCTGGAAGAACATCAAGGTGACCTACGCGATCATGTGGATCGGTTCGCTCTCCCTCGCGGGCCTGCCGTTCTTCTCCGGCTACTATTCCAAGGACATGATCCTCGAAGCCGCCTGGGGCGCGCACTCGGCGGTCGGCCAGTACGCGTTCGCGATGGGCGCGATCGCCGCGCTGCTCACCGCGTTCTACTCCTGGCGCCTGCTGTTCATGACCTTCCACGGACGCCCGCGCTGCGATGAAAAGACCCTGGCGCATGTTCACGAATCGCCCTGGGTGATGTTGATTCCGCTGATGGTTCTGGCGATCGGCGCGATCTTCGCGGGCATGATCGGCTACACCTACTTCGTCGGCGAGGACCGCTTCGGCTTCTGGAAGCAGGCGCTCGCGATGGTCGGCGAGGATCCGATCGAGGCCGCGCACCACGTCGATCCGGCGATCGCGATGATGCCGGTGGGCATCGCGCTCGCGGGCATCGCCATCGCGGTGCTGCTCTACGTGGTGCGGCCCGGCATCCCGGCGAGGCTCGCCGAGGCGATGCCCGGCCTCTACAGGTTCCTGCTCAACAAGTGGTACTTCGACGAACTCTACGACCGGATCTTCGTCCGCCCGGCGTTCGCGCTCGGCCGCTTCTTCTGGAAGCGGGGCGACGTGGGTGCGATCGACCGCTTCGGCCCCGACGGCATCTCGCTGCTCACCCGCATCGCGGCGCGGCGCACCGCGCTCCTGCAAAGCGGCTTCGTCTATCACTACGCGTTCGCCATGATCATCGGCCTTGCGGTGTTCGTGTCGGCATATGTCATGGGAGTCGAAGGGTGAGCGCGATGAGCAATTGGCCGCTGTTGAGCATCATCACGTTCCTGCCGCTGGTGGGCGTGGCGTTCATCCTGATGATCCGCGGCGACGCCGCGATCGTCGCCCGCAACAGCCGTAACGTCGCGCTGCTGACCTCGTCGGCGACGTTCGTGATGTCGCTGTTCCTCTGGTTCGGCTTCAGCCGCGGTACCGCCGATTTCCAGTTCGTCGAACAGGCCGACTGGCTTCCCGGCACCGGGATTTCCTACCACATGGGCGTGGACGGGATTTCCGTGCTGTTCGTGCTGCTCTCGACCTTCCTCACGCCGATCTGCGTGCTTGCCGGGTGGTCGTCGATCACCAACCGGGTGAAGGAATACATGATCGCCTTCATGGTCCTCGAAACCATGATGGTGGGGATGTTCTGCGCCCTCGACTTCATGTTGTTCTACATCTTCTTCGAAGGCGTGCTGGTGCCGATGTTCATCCTCATCGGCGTGTGGGGCGGACCGCGGCGCATCTACGCGGCGTTCAAGTTCTTCCTCTACACCCTGGCCGGCTCGCTGCTGATGCTCGTCGCGCTGCTCTACATGTACTTCCAGGCCGGTACCACCGACATCCCGACGCTGCTCCACCACGCCTTCGCGCCGACCGCCCAGATGTGGCTGTTCCTCGCGCTGTTCGCGTCGTTCGCGGTGAAGGTGCCGATGTGGCCGGTGCACACATGGTTGCCCGATGCCCACGTCGAAGCGCCGACGGCGGCCTCGGTGATCCTGGCAGGCGTGCTCTTGAAGATGGGCGCCTACGGCTTCGTGCGTTTCTCGGTGCCGATGCTGCCGCAGGCGAGCGCCGACTTCACCCCGATCGTCTTCGGCCTTTCGGTGGTGGCGGTGATCTACACCTCGCTGGTGGCGCTGGTGCAGGAGGACATGAAGAAGCTGATCGCCTATTCGTCGGTTGCGCACATGGGCTTCGTCACCATCGGCATCTTCACCCTGACGCCGCAGGGAATCTCGGGCGCGCTGTTCCAGATGCTGTCGCACGGCGTCGTCGCGGGCGCGCTGTTCCTTTGCGTCGGGGTGATCTACGACCGCCTCCACACCCGCGAAATCTCGCGCTACGGCGGCCTCGTGCACCGGATGCCGAAGTACGCGACGGTGTTCATGCTGTTCATGATGGCGTCGGTGGGGTTGCCCGGAACCTCGGGCTTCGTCGGCGAACTGCTGGTGATCCTCGGCGCGTTCCAGGTGAACACCTGGGTCGCGGCGCTGATGGCGACCGGCCTGATCTTCGGCGCGGCCTACATGCTCTTCCTCTATCGCCGGATCATCTTCGGCAAGCTCGAGAAGGAAGACGTCAAGGCGATGCAGGACATGACCGGCCGCGAAGTGTTGATGTTCGCGCCGCTGGTGGTTCTGGTGCTGTGGATGGGGCTGTACCCCATGCCGTTCCTCGACATCATGTCGGTCTCGGTCGACAATCTCATCGCGAATTTCGAAACCGCTCGCGCCGCCGCAGATGCCGCGACGGCCCTCGTCGCGTTGAACTAGGGGTAGAAGCCGATGGTAAGCGAAATTCCGAACCTCTATCCGGCCCTGCCCGAAATCCTTCTCGCGCTCGCGGGAATGGCGTTGCTGATGCTCGGGGTGTTCCACAAGACCGACGGCTCGCGCCTCATCGGCAATCTCGGCGCGGCGGTGATGATCGTCGCCGCGGTGCTGGTGGTGGTCTTCGGCGGCGCGCGGCAGGTGACCTTCAACGGCCTGTTCGTCACCGATTCCTTCGCCGTCTACGCCAAGCTGATGGTGCTGATCTCCTCGGCGGTGACCCTGCTGCTCGCGGTCAAATGGCTGGAGCAGGAAAACATCATCCGCTTCGAATTCCCGATCCTGATCGTCTTCGCCGCGCTCGGCATGTGCGCGATGATCAGCGCGAACGACTTTCTCGCGCTCTACCTCGGGCTCGAAACCCAGAGCCTCGCGCTCTACCTCGTCGCCGCGTTCCAGCGCGACACGGTGCGCTCGACCGAGGCCGGGTTGAAGTATTTCGTCCTCGGCGCGCTCGCTTCGGGCGTGCTGCTCTACGGCGTGTCGCTGGTCTACGGCTTCGCCGGCAGCACCAATTTCGACGTTCTGGCGCGCAGCTTCGCCGCGGGCGAGCCGGTGTCGCCGGGCGTGGTGGTGGGCCTGGTCTTCATCATCTGCGCGCTGGCGTTCAAGTGCTCCGCCGTGCCGTTCCACATGTGGACCCCCGACGTCTATGAAGGCGCGCCGACTCCGGTGACCGCGTTCTTCTCGGTGGCGCCAAAGGTCGCAGCCCTGGCGCTGTTCCTGCGGGTGATGATCTCGCCGTTCGGCGATCTCCTGGCGCAGTGGCAGCAGGTGATCATCGCGATCTCGATCCTCTCGATGCTGGTCGGCGGCTTCGCCGCGATCGTGCAGACCAACATCAAGCGCCTGATGGCCTATAGCTCGATCGGCCATGTCGGCTATGCCCTCATCGGCCTCGCGGTGGGCAACCAGGCGGGCGTCTCGGCGGTGCTGATCTATCTCGCGATCTACCTGCTGATGAACATCGGCACCTTCGCCGTGATTCTGTCGATGCGCGCCAACGGTCGCATGGTCGAGGGGATCGGCGACTTGGCCGGACTGTCGAAAAACCGCCCGATCATGGCCGCCGCGATCGCGGTGATGATGTTCTCGATGGCGGGCGTGCCGCCGTTCGCCGGGTTCTTCGGCAAGTTCTTCATCTTCAAGGCGGCGGTCGACGCCGGACTGGTGCCGCTCGCGGTGGTCGGCGTGCTCACCAGCGTGGTTGCGGCGTTCTATTACCTCCGCATCATCAAGGTGGTCTACTTCGACGATCCGGCGGACCAGTTCGAACCGATGCCGACTCATGCGCGCTTCGTCCTCGGCGTCACCAGCGTCGCCGTGGTGATCTTCTTCCTCTTCCCGCTGCCCCAGGTTCTGGTCGCGGCCGGCAACGCGGCGAAGGCGCTGTTCGGAGCGTAAATGGCCATGCCTTCATCGTCTCCCGACGCCGTGGCGGTGCCGCCCGGCTGGTCGCTGATCCATGTGCCCGAGCTCGGCAGCACCAACGCCGAGGCGCGCGCGCTGGCGGCGAAGGGTGCGCCCGAGGGCACGGTGGTGTGGGCCGACGTCCAGACTGCCGGGCGCGGACGGCAGGACCGGGAATGGAAGTCGGGCGGCGAGAACCTGCTGTTTTCGGTGATCGTGCGCCCCGACTGCACGCTGGCCGAGAGCGGCCAACTGAGCTTCATGTCCGCCGTCGCGCTTGCCGAAGCGGTGGAACGCCTCGAGCCCTCGGTTCGTCTTGTGTGCAAGTGGCCCAACGACCTCCTCGGCGCCAACGGCAAGCTCTGCGGTATCCTCCTCGAGGGATGCGGGCTCAAGAACGGCAGGCCGAGCGCGGTGGTCGTCGGCATCGGCGTCAACATGAGCTGGCGGCCCGAGGGCGAAACCCTCTACCCGGCGTCGTCGCTGGCGCAGGAGGGGGCGGTGCTATCCCGCGCGGTGGTGCTCGAGACCTTCCTCGGCCGTTTCGCCGCCTGGATCGAACTGTGGAAGGTGGAGGGCTTCGGCCCACTGCGCGAGGCGTGGCTCGAGCGCGCCCGTGGTCTCGGCGGACCGGTGACGGTGCGCCTTCCGAATGAAACCGTTCAGGGAATCTTTGAAACCCTGGACGCGGACGGCGCTCTGGTGCTATCCGGGCAGCCGGAAGGCACGCGGTTGATCCGTGCCGGAGACGTGTTTTTCGGCTAGAGCCTGGCATCCCGAGGACCGACGACGATGATTCTCACCATCGATTCCGGCAACACCAACATCGTTTTCGCGGTGTTCGACAACGGCAAGCTCCGCGCGAGCTGGCGCGCCGCCAACGATACCCGCCGCACCGCCGACGAGTACGGCATCTGGCTCTCGCAGCTGATGACCCTTGAAGGGATCAAGCGCGAGGAGATCACCGGCGCAATCATCGCCTCGGTGGTGCCCGCCGTGGTCTATTCGCTGCGCAGCCTGTGCATCCGCTACTTCAAGGTCGAGCCGCTGGTGGTGGGCGACGCCAACGTCGACGTCGGCATCAACATCCTCCTCGAAAGTCCGGAAGAGGCGGGCGCCGACCGCATCGTCAATGCGGTGGCGGCGTTCGCGGCCTACGGCGGCCCGTTGATCGTCCTCGACTTCGGCACCGCGACCACCTTCGACGTGGTGACCAAGGAAGGCGACTACGCCGGTGGTTGCATCGCGCCCGGCCCGAACCTTTCGCTCGAGGCCTTGCACATGGCCGCCGCCAAACTGCCGCGCGTCGCGATCGAACCGCCGCA
This sequence comes from Rhodospirillales bacterium Alpha_05, assembly GCA_001603335.1. Classification (GTDB taxonomy): domain Bacteria; phylum Pseudomonadota; class Alphaproteobacteria; order Rhodospirillales; family Rhodospirillaceae; genus Oleispirillum. The sequence continues at coordinate 11,577 of LUYR01000233.1, forward strand.
GAAGGTGATCGCCACCTCGACCGTGGCGGCGATCAAGTCCGGCGTGTTCTGGGGCTATGTCGGCCTGGTCGAAGGCATCGTCGGCCGCATCCAGTCGGAATACGGCGCGCCGATGAAAGTGATCGCCACCGGCGGGCTTGCCGCGCTGTTCAACCGTCACACCGCGGTGATCCAGCACCTCGACCCCGACCTTACCCTGCGCGGCCTCTGGCAGATCTACGATCGCAACACGAGGACCCCGGCATGAGCCGGGCGAGCAGCAATCCGGACAAAGGCTTGGTCCTCGCGCCCTTGGGCGGCGTGGGCGAAATCGGAATGAACCTCTACGCCTACGGTTGCGACGGCAAATGGCTGATCGTCGACTGCGGCATCATTTTCCAGGACGATCATGCGCCGGGCGTCGAGGTGCTGATGCCCGATCCGACGTTCCTCGCCGAACGCCGCGACAATATCGTCGGCATGGTGCTGACCCACGCACATGAGGACCATATCGGCGCGGTGGCGCACCTCTGGCGCGCGTTCGGCTGCCCGATCTACGCGACGCCGTTCACCCTTGCGATGCTCGAGGGCAAGCTCAAGGAAACCGGCGTCGAGCCGAAGATCCACAGCGTCGCCCTCGACGGCACGGTGGCGTGCGGGCCGTTCAGCGTGCGTTTCGTCGCGCTGACCCATTCGATCCCCGAGCCCTCGGCGCTCGCGATCACCACGCCCTACGGCACCATCATCCATTCCGGTGACTGGAAAATGGACCCGAGCCCGATTCTCGGGCAGGCGGTGCAGGAAGACGTGCTGCGCGCCATCGGCGATGCGGGCGTGCTCGCGGTGGTCGGCGATTCCACCAACGCGCAGGTCAAGGGGCAGGCGGGCTCGGAGCAGAGCGTGCGGGAAGCGCTGGCGCGCGAGATCAAGGCCTGCAAGGGCTGCGTCGCGGTCGGCTGCTTCGCCAGCAACGCTGCGCGAGTCGAGAGCGTGGTCTGGGCGGCGCGCGAGGCGGGCAGGGAGGTCTGCCTGCTCGGGCGCTCTCTCTACCGCGTCGTCGAGGCCTGCCGGGTCTCGAACAACGCACTCGACATCGGCCGCCTGATTCCGGAATCCGAGGCGGGCTACATCCCCAACGACCGCATCCTATTCATCGCGACGGGCTCGCAGGGCGAGCCGCGCGCCGCGCTGGCGCGGATCGCGTCCAACACCCACCCGCACGTCAATCTTGGGGCAGGGGACACGGTGATCTTTTCGTCCCGGGTGATCCCGGGCAACGAGCGCGAGGTGCTGACGGTGCAGAACCGCCTCGTCGCGCTCGGAGTCGAGATCGTCACCGCGCGCGAGAATCCGGCGATTCATGTGTCCGGGCACCCGGCGCAGGACGAACTCGCCCGATTCTACGAGCTGCTGCGGCCGCAGAGCCTGGTCACGGTTCACGGCGAAAACCTCCACATGGAGGCCCATGCAAAACTCGCGCGAAGCGTGGGGATTCAGAATGTTATCGTTCCGCTCGACGGGGTGCTGGTGCGGCTTGCGCCTGGGACCCCGGAAAAGGTTGGAACGGTTCAAAGCGGACGCCTGGCTCTCGACGGAAACAGGCTGATCGACAGGGATTCGGAAATCCTTCGCAACCGGCGGCGCATCATGTATAACGGCTGCGTCGTCGTGACTATGGTGGTCAGCGGCACGGGGGAATTGCTGCGACCGCCAAGCTTAACGGCGCCGGGATTGCTCGATCTGCAAGACGAGGAACCCACCGAACTGGCGTTGGACGCTGCCGCCGAGGCGGTTCGCCAAACGCCGGTGAAGGGACGTCGACAAGACGAGGTTCTTCAGGAAGCCGTCCGTCGAGCGGTCCGGCGCAGTTTGCTCGCATCCACCGGCAAAAAGCCCGTGACTTGCGTGCAAATCATACGGATATAACACTCAGGAATCCTCAGGAGAGTTGAGATGATCGGACGTTTCAATCACGTGGCCATCGTTGTTCCGGATCTGGCCGCTGGCACTGCCCTGTACCGTGACGCCCTCGGCGCCAAGGTCTCCGAGCCGATGGATGTCACCGAGCATGGCGTGACCGTCGTGTTCGTCGAGCTGCCGAACACCAAGGTCGAACTGCTGCACCCGCTGGGGGAAAAGTCCCCGATCGCGTCCTTCCTCGAGAAGAACCCGAAGGGCGGCATCCACCACATCTGCTTCGAAACCGAATCGCTGGCCAAGGCCTCCGAGAAGCTGAAGGCCGCCGGCAAGCGCGTCCTCGGCGACGGCAACCCGAAGATCGGCGCGCACGGCAACCCGGTTCTGTTCCTGCACCCGTCCGACTTCAACGGCACCCTGGTCGAACTCGAAGAGACCGGCGCCCACTAATAAGGGTCCTGCCGGCCAACCGGGACTGAATGCCCGATGAGCTGGTACTGTGATTCTGCACCCGGCCATCCCTGGCACGGACCGTATCACGAACGTGAATACGGGTTTCCGGTTGGGGATGACCGGGTTTTGTTTGAGCGCCTGTGCCTGGAAATCTTCCAGGCCGGGCTCTCCTGGCTGACCGTGCTGAAAAAGCGCGAGGCCTTCAGCGCCGCGTTCGCGAACTTCGACATCGCGACCGTCGCGGCGTTCGGCGAGGCGGACCGCGCCCGCCTGATGGCGGATGCCGGGATCGTCCGCAACCGCCTCAAGATCGATGCGGTGATCCACAACGCCAACGCGATCCTCGACCTCCAGCACGAATACGGCTCGTTCGCCGCCTGGATCGACCGCAATCATCCGCGCGACCTCAAGGCATGGATCAAGCTGTTCAAAACCCGCTTCCGATTCGTCGGCGGGGAGATCCTGGGCGAGTTCCTGATGAGCATCGGTTATCTCCCGGGCGCGCACCGCGAGGACTGCCCGGTGTTCGCCGAGATTGCGAAGTTGGAGCCCGCCTGGGCGCGCAAAGAAAAAAGGCAGGGTCGATAAAACGACACCTGCCTGTTGAGTTTAGCTTGGCGTAATCAAGAGAAACGCCGGACCCACGATGTGCGGCGGCCGTCCTCCTCAAACTTGGGCTAGAGAGGAGTGTGCCCGAAAAAAATGTGGGTTTCAAGCTTTTTGGTGAATGAATTTCAGTGTCGGATGTAATTCGATTCATGCGAGGAAAACCGAAGATGGCGAAGATTCACTTGAAATCATTGGTTGGGTTGCTTCTGGGGTGTTCGCTCGTGACGCCCGCCTTGGCCGCCGAGCGCCGCGCCTACACCGACGACGAATGCCAGCGCGCGGTGCGGATTGCCGAGGCTCCGGGGGCGGAATACCAGCCCGGAGTGGACGTGAACGGCCGCGCCGTGGCACCCGCCGACCTACAGCCGACGTTGAAAATCGAACCGCCTCGGGTGATCGAATTTCCTGTGACCATGGATGTGGCGAAGCGTCTCGGCTTCGACACGCGCGGCCCTCTGGAGGCCAATGTCACCGTCGCTCAGGTGCGGATCGAGGGGAACCGTGTGAGTATCAACGGCCAGGTGGTCAATCCCGACGACTCCGCCGATCTCGTCGCCGCCTGCCGCGCCGCGAAGAAGTGACGGAACACGTTGCCATTCGGGCCTAGCTCCGCTATCCCATCTTGTTCCAGACACACCCTCCCAACTGACCCGATGGTTCCCGATATGCGTCTTTCCAGCTACTTCCTGCCGGTCCTCAAGGAAACTCCCAGCGAGGCCCAGATCGTTTCCCATCGGTTGATGCTGCGCGCGGGGATGATCCGCCAGTCGAGCGCCGGAATCTATTCCTGGCTGCCGCTCGGCCTTCGGGTGCTGCGCAACATCGAAAAGATCGTCCGCGAGGAACAGGACCGCGCCGGCGCGCAGGAACTCCTGATGCCGACGATCCAGTCCGCCGAGCTCTGGCAGGAAAGCGGCCGCTACGACGCCTACGGCCCGGAGATGCTGCGCATCCGCGACCGCCACGACCGCGAAATGCTCTACGGACCGACCAACGAGGAACAGATCACCGAGATCTTCCGCGGTCTCGCCAAGAGCTACCGCGACGTGCCGAAGATCCTCTATCACATCCAGTGGAAGTTCCGCGACGAAGTGCGCCCGCGCTTCGGCGTGATGCGCGGCCGCGAGTTCCTGATGAAGGATTCGTACTCGTTCGACACCACTGCGGATGCGGCGCGCAAAGCCTATTACAAGATGTTCGTCGCCTATCTGCGGACCTTCGCGCGCCTCGGCCTGAAGGCGATTCCGATGCGCGCCGACACCGGCCCGATCGGCGGCGACCTCAGCCATGAGTTCATCATCTTGGCCGAAACCGGCGAGAGCCAGGTGTTCTGCCATAAGTCGTTCCTGGAGAAGGACCCGCTGGCGATCGGCCTCGACTACGAGAGCGATTTGAAGCCGGTGTTCGACGCCTGGACCCACGACTACGCCGCGACCGAGGAAATGCACGATCCGGCCAAGGCGGCGGAAGTCGGCGACGATCTCGTCACCGCGCGCGGCATCGAGGTCGGCCATATCTTCTACTTCGGCACCAAGTACTCGAAGCCGATGGGCGCGACCGTGGCGGGGCCGGACGGCCAGCCGATCACCCTCGAAATGGGCTCCTACGGCATCGGCGTGTCGCGTCTCGTCGGCGCGATCATCGAGGCCTGCCACGACGACAACGGCATCATCTGGCCGGAG
>LUYR01000234.1 GCA_001603335.1 Rhodospirillales bacterium Alpha_05
GACTGGCGGCGGCGGGGCGGCATGCGCTCGGTGCACGCCCGGTGGTCGACCATGCCGAGGCGCGCCGCGCCGCGCTCGCGGACTGGAAGCGCAGCGTCGCGGGACAATGAAAGCATCATATTTCGCGGATTGCGTTTGTGTGGGCAAAGGCATAATCCGGGGGCAGGATGATTGCTCTCGTGGAATTATCACGGGTTAGTGATCTGCCTCATGGTCGCCTCGACCGGGTTGGGGCAATCATCCGGCCAGGATTTCAAAGACCGCTCACGGCCCGGGCGTAGGCCGAACTGTCCACGGAGGATTCATGAAGCGCGGTGTTGTAATTGTTTCGGTCGTCGCGGTGGCGCTGACCTGCGTTTTCGTGGTTGTCATGGTCCGCGAGAAGTTGATCGGGCAGTTTCTCGCCAATCGCCCCGAGCCGGTGATTTCGGTCGACGTCGCGAAGGTGGAAAGCGGCGCCTGGGCGCGCGCGATCGCCGCGACCGGCAAGCTCGAGGCGGTCAACGGCGTCGACATCGCGGCGGAAGTCGACGGTCGCGTCACCACGGTGTCGTACACCTCCGGCCAGATCGTCGAGAAGGGCGCGGTGCTCGCCCGCCTCGACGCCGAAACCGAGAAGGCGCAGTTGCAGTCGGCGCGCGCCCAGGTCCGCCTCAACCAGCTCACCGCCGATCGCTACCGCAGCCTGCGCAAGACCGACGCCGCGTCGCAAGCCAAGCTCGACGAGGCGGAGGCCAACCTCACCATGGCCCAGGCCGAGGTGGTGCGCCTCGAGCGGGTGATCGACAAGAAGGACATCAAGGCGCCGTTCGCCGGCAACCTCGGCATCAACCGCCTCGACCTCGGCCAGTACGTCACCGCCGGAACCAAGGTGACGACGCTGCAGGATCTCTCGGCGATGCTGATGGACCTTTCAGTGTCGCAGAAGTTCCTGCCCGACTTGAAGGTCGGCGCGGCGGTGGAGATCGCGGTCGACGCCTATCCGGACAAGACCTTTACCGGCAAGCTCACCGCGATCGAGCCGAAGGTGGACACCGCGAGCGGCCTGATCGCGCTGCAGGCGTCGTTCCCCAATGCCGACGGCCTGCTGCGCCCCGGCATGTACGCCAAGGCGCGGATCGTCCAGCCGCCGGAAGACGGCAAGGTGCTGGTGCCGCAGGTGGCGGTGAACTACTCGCTCTACGGCGACTTCGTCTACGTCGTCGCGCCCGACGACAAGGGCGAGCTGCGCGCGAAGCAGACGGTGGTTACGGTGTTCGACCGCCACGGCAACACCGCCGCGATCGCCAAGGGGCTCAAGCCCGGCGACACCATCGTCGCCGCCGGCGGGGTGAAGCTTTCCAACGGGTCCAAGGTCAAGGTGGTCGATAGCATTCTTGAGGCCAAACCCGCCGTCGGTCTGGACTGAGGACACGTCATGCGCTTCACCGATCTGTTCATCAAGCGGCCGGTCCTCGCGACCGTCATCAGCCTCCTGATCCTGCTGATGGGCCTCAAGGCCCTCACCGGCATGCAGGTGCGCCAGTATCCCAAGCTCGACACCACCGTGATCACGGTGCAGACCGCCTATCCCGGCGCGGATGCCGAACTGATCCAGGGCTTCGTCACCGACCCGATCCAGAAGGCGGTCGCCAAGGCCGACGGCGTCGACTACGTCACCTCGTCGAGCCGCGCCGGAGTCAGCCTAGTTACCGTGCGGGTGCGCCTCAACTTCGACCCGAACACCGCGATGACCGAGGTGATGAGCCAGGTTTCGGCGGTGAAGTCGGATCTGCCCTCCGATGCCGAGGAACCGGTGATCACCAAGACCGCGGGTTCGGGCGTTTCGCTGATGTACCTGTCGTTCTTCTCCGACACCCTGGCCGGGCCGCAGATTACCGACTATGTCGACCGCGTCGTGCGGCCGAAGCTCTCGACCGCGCCGGGCGTCGCCTCGGTGCAGTTGCTCGGCGCGCAGACCTTCGCGATGCGGGTCTGGCTCGACCCCGAGGCGATGGCGCAGCGCGGCCTCACCGGCGCCGAGGTGATGGACGCCCTGGCGGCCAACAACTTCCAGGCGGCGGCGGGCTCGCTCAAGGGCTACTACGACTCCATCGACATCAAGGCGGGCACCACCCTCGCCGACCCGGCGCAGTTCGAGAACCTGGTGATCAAGACCAGCGACGCCGGGCCGGTGCGCCTGCGCGACATCGCCAGGGTCACGCTTGCCGCCGAGAGCACCAACACCCGCGTCCTCGCCGACGGTCGCGAGGCGCTGTTCGTCGGCATCGACGGCACGCCGGATTCCAACTCGCTCAACGTCGTCCAGGGAATCTACAAGGTCCTGCCCGAGATCGAGGCCAACCTGCCGCCCGCGATCCAGATGAAGATGAACTACGATTCGACGATGTTCATCGAGGAATCGATCCAGGAGGTGGCGAAGACCCTCGCCGAGGCGGCAATCATCGTGATCCTGGTGATCCTGCTGTTCATGGCGTCGCTGCGCTCGGTGATCATCCCGATGGTGACGATCCCGCTGTCGCTGATCGGCGTCGGCATCGTCATGCTGTCGCTCGGCTTCACCATCAATCTCCTCACCCTGCTCGCGTTCGTGCTCGCCATCGGCTTGGTGGTGGACGACGCGATCGTGGTGGTGGAGAACGTCCATCGCCACATCGAGGAAGGTCACACGCCCTTCGACGCGGCGATCCTCGGCACCCGCGAAATCGCCGGGCCGGTGATGACGATGACGGTGACGCTGGCGGCGGTGTACGCGCCGATCGCCTTCCTCGGCGGCCTCACTGGCGCGCTGTTCAAGGAGTTCGCCCTGACGCTCGCGGGTGCGGTGCTGGTTTCGGGCGTGGTCGCGCTCACCCTGTCGCCGATGATGTGCTCGAAGATTCTCAAGGCGCATTCCGGCGACGGGCGCATGGTACAGCTGGTGGACGGTTACTTCGGCCGCCTCTCGGGCGCCTACGAGCGCACCCTGGCGCGCTCCCTCGCGGGGCGCGGCTCGACCATCGCGCTGGCGCTGATCATTCTCGTCAGCCTGCCGCTGTTCTTCCACTTCAGCAGCAGCGAGCTTGCGCCGAACGAGGACGAAGGCTTCCTCCTCGCCGACGTCACCGCGCCCGCGTCGTCGAATGCCGACTACATGATCGCGTTCGGCCACCAGACCGATGCGCTGCTGAAGGACATCCCCGAGCGCGACGTGTTCTTCTTCGTCGGCGGCATGGATTCCACCTACAAAGGCATCGGCGGTTTGGTGCTGAAGCCGTGGAGCGAACGTCACCGCCCGATCGCCGCGACGCAGCAGGAGGTCCAGGCCCGCCTCGACCAGGTCGCGGGGTTGAAGATGTCGGTGTTCCAGCTGCCGCCGCTGCCCGGTACCGACGGCATGCCGGTGCAGTACGTCGTCTCGACCACCTCGGACTACCGCACCCTCAATTCGGTGATGGAAGAGGTGGAGAAGGCGGTGAAGGCGTCGGGGCTGTTCATCTTTTACGACCTCGACCTGAAGTTCAACCGGCCCGAGCTCAGCATCAGCGTCGACCGCGACAAGGCGGGCGAATACGGCGTGACGATGCGCGACATCGGCCTCACCCTGCAGGCGCTCTACGGCGACGGCTACGTCAACCGCACCGACATCTACTCCAAGAGCTACAAGGTGATCCCGCAGGCGCCGCGCGACTATCGCCTCGACCCCGCGCTGATCGACCGCGCCTACGTGCCGACCCGTACCGGCGGCGTGGTGCCGCTGTCGAGCGTGGTCCAGGCCAAGCTGGTCACCCAGCCGCAGCTGCTCAACCAGTTCAACCAGCTCAACTCGTTCACCTTGAGCGCGGTGCCGATGCCGGGCGTCTCGCTCGGCACCACCGTCGACTTCCTCGACAAGACCTCGGCCGAGCTGCTGCCCAAGGGATTCTTCCCCGACTACGCCGGGCAGTCGCGGCAGTACAAGCAGGAAGGGAACGCCCTCGTCGGCACCTTCGTCTTCGCGCTGATCGTGATCTTCCTGGTTCTCGCGGCGCAATACGAGAGCTGGCGCGATCCGCTGGTGATCATGACTTCGGTGCCGCTGTCGATCGTGGGCGCGATGCTGCCGATCCTCTTCGGCCTCACCACCCTCAACATCTACTCCGAGATCGGCCTCGTCACCCTGATCGGCCTGATCACCAAGCACGGCATCCTGATCTGCGAGGTCGCCAAGACCGAGCAGGAGGCGGGCAAGTCCAAGGCCGAGGCGGTGGCGCATGCCGCCTCGCTGCGGCTGCGGCCGATCCTGATGACCACCGCGGCGATGGTGGCGGGCGTCCTGCCGCTCACCCTCGCGGCGGGCGCGGGCGCGGAGAGCCGCTTCGCCATCGGCATCGTGATCGCCTGCGGCCTTTCCATCGGCACGCTGTTCACCCTGTTCGTGCTGCCGGTGATCTATACCCTGATCGCCGACGACCACCGCGCCAAGCTCGCGACGCGCCCGGCCGTCCCCGCCTGATCCTGCCGCCACGGCAGGCCC
>LUYR01000235.1 GCA_001603335.1 Rhodospirillales bacterium Alpha_05
CGCCGCACCCTTGGCGCGCTCGGCGTCGGCGACGATGCCGCCCGCGATCTCGTAGAACGCCCGCCCCGCCTCGGTGAGTTCCGCGCCGTGCGGCACACGGTGGAACAACTGCGCGCCGATCTCGTGCTCGAGGTCGCGAATCTGCTGGCTCAAGGGCGGCTGGCCGATGCCGAGGCGCTGCGCGGCGCGGGTGAAGTTGCTCTCCTCCGCCACCGCAAGGAAATACCGGATATGCCGCAGCTCCATCACACCCCCGCCTGATCCGTCTCCGCCGCGCCGCGCGGGATCGAAACACCGTAGGCCGCCGCCATTTCGCCGATCTCGGCGAGCTTGGCGGAAAAGCGCGACCAGTCGTCGCGGGCGTCGATGCCGTCCCAGATCGCCTCCACCTCGTCGATCAACATCGTACACGGTGCGGCGTGGGAAAAGTAGGACGGCGCAAGCAGGTCGGCGGAGACCGGCGCGAAGCGATCGAGCGCCGCCCGCACCGCCGCGAACCCCGCGCCGCGATATTCGGCGGCGACCGGACTCCGCGCCGCGCGGTCCGCGCTCAAGGTTCCGCCGTACCAGTCGAACAGCACCTGCTCGAACGGCGCCTGGCTCTCGAAGAGGAAACGCCAGAGGGATTCCGCGAGCGCGTCGCGCGCCGCGTCGTCGCCCGGGTCGGCGAGGCCGAGGCGGCGCAGGAGTTCGGCCTGAAACGCGGCGCGAAACCCCTCGGGGAAGCCGTCCAGCACCGCCTGCAGGTCATCGCGCGGCACCAGCGGCAGCAGGCACTCCGCCAGCCGCGCCAGATTCCACGATACCGCATCCGCCTGCGCGCCATAGGCGTAAAGCCCGGTCTGGTCGAAGTAGGCGGCGGTGAAACCCGGGTCCATGGTCGGGATGAAGCGCCACGGCCCGTAGTCGAAGCTCTCGCCGGTGACGTTGATGTTGTCGGTGTTCAACACGCCGTGGACGAATCCCGCCACCATCCACTGCGCCCCGGTGCGCGCGACGCGGCGCTGCACCTCGGCGAAGAACCCGAGCACCCGCGCCGTGCCGGTGAGCGCGGCGAGGTCGGGCATGTAGTTGACCACCACATAGTCGATCAGCTTGACGATGTTGGCCTCCTCCCCGAGCGCGCTCAGGCGCTGGAAGGTGCCGATGCGGATGTGGGAGTGGCTCAAGCGCACCAACACCGACGAGCGGGTCGGCGAGGGTTCGTCGTTGCGGTGGAGGGATTCGCCGGTCTCGACCAGGCTGAAGGTCTTCGAGGTGTCGACGCCCAGGGCCTCGAGCATTGCGGTGGCGAGGACCTCGCGCACCCCGCCCTTCAGGGTCAGCCGCCCGTCGCCGAAGCGGGAATAGGGCGTCTGGCCGCTGCCCTTGGTGCCGAGGTCGAGGAGCCGCCCGTCCACCGGGTCGACCATCTGCGCGTACAAAAACCCGCGCCCGTCGCCGAGCTCGTCGTTGTAGCTGCGGAACTGATGGCCGTGATAGCGGAACGCCAGGGGCTCGGGGAGGTTGTCGGGCAGCGGCTGGAACTTCGCCATCGCGTCGACCCACTCCGCCTCGCTCAAGCCGCCGAGGCCGAGGCGCGCCGCCCACCCCTGGTTGCGGTAGCGCAGCACGTGGGCGGGGAACTTCGCGGGCGCGACGACGTCGTAGAACTCCGGCCCGAGGTCGAGGGCCCGACGCGCAGGGTGGTACTCCGATGCCAAAGTCATAAGCCATCCTTATTTTTTGCCCGAGCGGCCCGTATGGGCCTTGACGCCTCTCCCATATCGGGGCCAGATCAGTCGATATGTAGTCCAGTTCGCGATATAAGCTCATGCGCGCGACCGGTTCCGCGCGTAACAGGTGGCCAATGGTTCACGTCCCCCCCGCCGACACCGCGTTTTCCGAGCCTCCGGGCGACCTGCCCGCCTCACCCGCCCCGCCCAAGCCCGCACCCGACGCCTCCCGACAGCCGAACTGGACGCCGCGCGGCTCGGGCGCCTACTGGCGCATCGTCGTCGGCCTGTTCCTCGTCGGCTACGCCACCTTCGCGCTGATCTATTGCGTCCAGCCGCTGCTGCCGATCTTCGTGCGCGAATTCGGCATCAGCCCGGCGGAGAGCTCGCTCTCCCTCTCCCTCACCACCGCCTGCCTCGCGGTCTCGATCCTGGTGTTCGGCGCGCTCTCGGAAAACCTCGGGCGCAAATGGCTGATGTTCGGCTCGATGGCGGTCGCCGCCTCGCTCAACGTCGCCGTCGCGTTCTTCCCCGAATGGTACCTGCTGCTCGCCGCGCGCACCGCCGTCGGCATCGCATTGGGCGGGGTGCCCGCCGTCGCCATGGCCTACCTCGCGGAAGAAATCGAACCCAAGGGCCTCGGCCTCGCCATGGGCCTCTACGTCGGCGGCACCGCCTACGGCGGCATGACCGGGCGGGTGATCACCGGCTACCTCGCCGACCACTTCACCTGGCCCTTCGCCATGGGCTTCATCGCCGCCAGCGCCCTGCTCTCGGCACTCTGCTTCGCCCTGATGCTGCCGGATTCGAAAAACTTCGCGCGCCGCCGCGGCGTCAAGATCGCCGACCACTTCGCCAACTGGGGCCGCCACCTGCGCAATCCGCGCCTGCGCCTCCTCTTCGTCGTCGGCTTCCTCGCCATGGGCGCGTTCGTCACCGTCTACAACTACATCGGCTTCCACCTCCTCGCGCCGCCGTTCTCCCTCTCCCAGGCGACCGTCTCGCTGATCTTTACCGCCTACATCTTCGGCATCCTCTCGTCGTTCGTCGCCGGGGCGCTCTCCGACCGCATCGGTCGCGGCCCGGTGCTCACCGGGGGCATGATCCTCGCCCTCGTCGGACTCGGCCTCACCCTCGCCTCCTCGATCGTCGCCGTCGTCGCGGGCATCGCGCTCCTCACCTTCGGCTTCTTCGCCGCCCACTCCACCGCCAGCAGCTGGGTCGGCCAAACCGCCCAGGGCGCAAAAGGCCACGCCGCCTCCCTCTACCTCCTCGCCTACTACGTCGGCTCCTCGGTGATGGGCTCCTCCGGCGGCTGGGTGTTCAGCCACGGCCAATGGCCCGCCGTCGCAGGCTTCTGCGCCGCCGCCTGGGCCCTCACCGCCGCGATCGCCTGGAAACTGCAATTGAGCGCGCGGGCAAGGGCGTAAGGCCAGGGCTCCGCCCTGGACCCGCTGGGGCCTTGGGCCCCAGACCCCTTTTGTTTTTCGCCGCGAAGCGGCAATCAGCGATCACGCCGCGTGACGGTTTGATCGCGCTTCGCGCAAAAACAAACTTATGAGGTCGAGGAGGCGAGCCTCCTCGCGGGGTCCGGGGCAGAGCCCCGGCCTTAACCCTTAACCCTTCCCCCTTACACGAGGCTATCCACCACACCGCCGTCGACGCGCAGGGCAGCGCCGGTGGTGGCGGAGGCTTGGGGGGAGCAGGCATAGACGGCGAGGTTGGCGACCTCTTCCGCGGTTGCGGCGCGTTGGATGATCGAGCTCGGGCGGTTGGCCATGACGAAGGCTTTGGCGACGTCGTCGAGGGATTTGCCGGTTTTGGCGACCTCGTCGGCGAGCATGTCGGCGACGCCTTCGGTGAGGGTTGGGCCGGGGAGGATGGAATTGACGGTGACGCCGGTTCCGGCGAGGCGTTTGGCGAGGCCGCGCGCGATGGCGATCACCGCGGTTTTCGAGAAGCCGTAGTGGATCATGTCGGCGGGGATATTGAGGCCGGATTCGGAGGAGAGGAAGAGCACCCGGCCCCAGCCGGATTCGATCATGCCGGGGGCGTAGGCGCGGGAGAGGCGCACGCCCGACATCACGTTGACCTCGAACATCCGTTGCCAATCGGCGTCGTCGATCTCGAAGAAGTCCTTGGGGCCGTAGATGCCGACGTTGTTGACGAGGATGTCGGCTTCCGGGAAGGCACGGACGAGGTCGGCGCAGCCTTCGGCGGTGGCGAGGTCGACGGCGAGGCCTGCGCCGTCGACGCTGTCGATCCGGCCGAGGGCGGCGTCGACCTTGGACTGGCTGCGGCCGGTGACGACGACGCGCGCGCCGGCTT
>LUYR01000236.1 GCA_001603335.1 Rhodospirillales bacterium Alpha_05
GAGCCGCAAACCGACGGCCACAAAAATGCCGGAGGACGGTGAAGTCCCCCGGCAGGATCGGCGGGCGTCAGGCCAGCGCGGCGGCACGTTCGAGCGCGGCGGTGCGGGTCGCCAAGCGGTTCTCGGCGGGGATGTCGTCGAGGACGCGCATGTTTTCGAGGAGGGTGATCGCCGGGTTGCCGACGCCCGCGAACACCACCGCGATGCCCTGCGAGAGGGCCCGCTGCACCACCGCGTCGATCGCCATCACCGTGCTGGTGTCGAAGCTGGTCTGGTCCGAGCAGTCGATCAGCACCACCTTCTCGTCCTGGAAGTCGGGGACGGCGCGGGAGATCGTGTTCGCCGAGCAGAAGCTGAACGCGCCGTTGAAGTGGATCAACAGGATGCGCCCTCCCGCCGCCGCGAGCAGCTTGCGGTCGGCGTCGTCCATCGGCACGCTCTCCCAATCCTTGCCGATCACCGAGAGCTGCTTGATCTCGATCTTCGACATCTTCGACGCGCTGATCAGCGACGCCATGATGATGCCGACGCCCACCGCCATGATCAGGTCGACGACAACCGTCAGCACCAGCACCGTCACCATCACCGCCACGCCCGCGATGTCGTCGCCGCGCACGCGCTTCAAATAGTCCCAGTCGATGATGTCGTAACCGACCTTCAGCAGGATGCCCGCCAGCACCGCGAGCGGGATGTTCTCGGCAAGCGGCGCGAGCCCCGCCACCAGCGCCAGCAGCACCAGCGCATGGATCGTGCCGGAGAGCGGCGTACGCGCGCCGGCGCGGATGTTGACCATGGTGCGCATCGTCGCGCCCGCGCCCGGGATGCCGCCGAACAGGCCCGCCACCATGTTGCCGATACCCTGGCCGATCAGCTCCTTGTCGGAGTTGTGGTGGGTGCCGGTGACGTTGTCGGCGATCAGCGAGGTCAAGAGGCTGTCGATGGTGCCGAGCACCGCGAGGATGAACGCCGAGACCAGCACCTTCGACAGGCTGGCCAGGGTGATGTGCGGGATGATCGGCGACGGCAGGCCGGTCGGAATCGCGCCGATCACCGGCGCGCCGGGCAGCAGCCAGAGTACGCCCAGGGTGCCCGCGATCAGCGCGATCAGCGGCGGCGGCACGAAGCGCGCAATCGTCTTCGGGGTGAAGATCACGATGCCGAGGGTGATGAGGCCGATGATCGTCGCGTCGATGCCGGGGTGCATCACCGCATCGGGAATAAGGCCGATCGCGTCGAGGATGCCGTGGGTCGAGGCGGCGTGGCCGAACAGCGGCGCGACCTCGATCGCGATGATGATGCAGCCGATGCCGCTCATGAACCCGGAAATCACGGTGAACGGCACGAACGCCACGTAGCGGCCGAGCTTCAGCACGCCGAACGCGATCTGCATCGCACCGCCGAGGATCACGGTGGTGAAGGCAAGCGCGGGATTGTCGGCGAAATGGGTGAAGATCGACGCCATCACCACGGTCATCGGGCCGGTGGGGCCGGAAACCTGGGTGTTGGTGCCACCGAACATCGCGGCGAACAGGCCGACGAAGATCGCGCCGTAGAGGCCCGCGATCGCGCCGACGCCGGAGGCCACGCCGAACGCCAGCGCGAGCGGCAGCGCGACGATCGCTGCGGTCACGCCGCCGTAAAGGTCGCCCTTGATGTTGGTGAAGCGAATGCCGGTTATGGCTCCGAGCGCGGAGCCGTTTGCGGAACTCATCGGATGCTCCTTAAAGCTTAAGTACGCGGTCCGGCCGTGAAAGGCGGGTCGGCCGGGGCTGCGCGTCGGCCGGAGGTCCGTCGCCGCGATCATACTGCGGGCTGGCTGGGTGAGCGTACATACCACAATCGCGATGGAAATTCCCGGCAAAAGACGGTGGAACTCCGGCGATCGCCTTGACGCGGCCGGGACATGCCGCGACATTCATTGACGGAACCGGGCCGCGCCGTGGCTCCCCGACGACGGGAGCGGCAGGCGGCCCAAACTGGGCGCCGCACTCGTGGGCCCGCAAACCTTACGGCTCCGTGTTGCCGCCGGTTGCGCCAAGGGCGGGCCGGCCCCAGCGGACCGGCAGTGG
>LUYR01000237.1 GCA_001603335.1 Rhodospirillales bacterium Alpha_05
CGCCAGCCCGCCGCCCGGCAGGTGGGCGTCAAGCGCGGCGACGCCGAAGGGCAGCGCCCCGCCGTGACGGCGATGCGCGCTTTCGATCCGGCCGATTTCGGCGCGTAGCGAGTCGATGGCGGACGGGGACCGCACGGGCAGTGTCTCCAAAGCTTCGGGGAGTCCGCATGTTCGATCTTTGTTCTAAAAGAGTCAAGATCCGCCCTTCACCTCCGGCCCCGCCGCCTCCATATCCTTCCTCGGAGGGCTCATCCCTCATTCAAACCAATTCAACGCTCAAGGGAGCTTTCACCATGAAAATCGTGCGCAAGGGTTCGGCGGTCTGGTCCGGCGGGCTCAAGGACGGCAAAGGTGCGATCTCGACCGAAAGCGGCGCGCTGACGTCCAAGGTCTACGGATTCGGCATGCGCTTCGGCGACGAAAAGGGCACCAACCCGGAAGAGCTGATCGGCGCGGCGCACGCGGGCTGCTTCACCATGGCGCTGTCCAAGATCCTGGGCGACGCGGGCTACACCGCAACCCAGATGGACACCACCGCCAAGGTGACCCTGGAGGAAGCCGACGGCGGCTTCGCGATCACCGCGATCGCGCTGTCGATCCAGGCGAAGATCCCCAACATCGACGAAGCGAAGTTCACCGAGCTCGCGGGCATGGCGAAGGCGGGCTGCCCGGTGTCGAAGCTGTTCAAGGCCGAGATCACGCTCGACGCCCAGCTCGTGGTCTGACGCACCTGCCGGGAGGGCCGCACGCGGCCTTCCCTTCCTGAAGGCTTTCGCGAGGCGCGCCATGACCCGATCGCCGGTGGTCAAGCCCGACCTGTTGCCGATGACGACCCAGACCCACGGCGAATCCTTCGCCGCCCGCTTCGCCGCGATCGCCGCACCGCAAGGCGCAAGCCGCCTCGGCGCGCGCATCGTCGAGGTGCCGCCGGGCAAGAAGGCCTGGCCGCTCCACTCCCACCACGCCAACGACGAACTTTTCCTGATCCTTTCGGGCGAGGGCCTGCTGCGCTTCGGCGACAAGGTCTATCCGATCGAGGCGGGCGACATCGCGGTCTGCCCGGCGGGCGGGGCGGAAACCGCGCACCAGCTCCAGGCCCTGGGCGACGCGCCGCTGCGCTACGTCGCGGTGAGCTCGATGCACGAGCCCGACGTGCTCGAATACCCGGAGTCCGGCAAGCTCGGCGTGTTCGCCGGAGCCCCTCCCGGCGGCGACAAAGCGAAGCGCCGCGTCGCGCTGTACCTGCGCAAGGACGGTGCGGTCGACTACTGGGACGGCGAATCCTGAGAATTTCGACAAAGCTCGGGGAATAAACCCCGACGACGGCTGTCTCCCCTGAGAAGTCCCCTTCCACACAAGGAGAACATCATGCGGATTCCCTTCGCCCGAGCCTTGGTTTTCGCCACCGCGACGGTCCTCACCCTCGGCGTCGCGCAGGCGGCGGAACCGGCGATGGTCGGCAAGTCCGACAAGGGCCCGGTGCTCGTCGATTCCAAGGGCATGACCCTCTACACCTTCGACAAGGACAGCGAAGGCAAGTCGGTGTGCTACGACAAATGCGCCGTCAACTGGCCGCCGCTGATGGCCCCGGCGGGCGCGAAGGCGGAAGGCAAGTACACCGTGATCGACCGCACCGACGGCACCAAGCAGTGGGCCTACAAGGGCCTGCCGCTCTACACCTGGATCAAGGACGCGAAGCCGGGTGACACCACCGGCGACGGCGTCGGCGGCGTCTGGGCGTTGGCCAAACCCTAACCGATCGCGGCGGCGCAGGATGGACGGCATGGACGAAGACCTCGGCTCCCGTCTCGAACAGCAGATCCCCGCCCTGCGCCGCTACGCCTTCGCGCTCGCCCGCAATTCCGCCGAAGCCGACGACCTGGTGCAGGACTGCCTCGAGCGCGCGTTGTCGCGCTGGAGCCTGCGCCGTGCCGACGGCGACCTGCGGGCGTGGCTGTTCACCATCCTCCGCAACCAGTTCGTCAACGCCTACCACCGCAACAAACGCCGCGGCACCCAGGTGGCGGAGGACCTCGACGCCGCAAGTCCGGCGGGACAGGACCGGACGCTGGAGCTGAGTGACGCCCTCGCCGCCCTCGACCTCCTGCCGGAGGAGCAGAAATCCCTGCTGCTGCTGGTCGGCGTCGAGGATTTCTCCTATGCCGAGGCGGCGCAGGTGCTCGGCATCCCCGAGGGCACGGTGATGTCGCGGCTGTCGCGGGCGCGCAAGCGCCTGCGGGAGATTCTCGAGTCCGGGCGCGTGCCCTTGTTGCGGAGAGTGAAATGAGAGACGCACACGCACCGATCGGCGAAGACGACCTCCAGGCGTTCATCGACCAGCGCCTCGACGAACCGCGCCGCGCCGCCGTCCAGGCCTACCTCGCCGAACACCCGGACGTCGCGGCGCGGGTCGAGACCGAGCGCCGCCAGCGCGACATGCTGCGCGACCTGCTACAGCCGAAATTCGACG
>LUYR01000238.1 GCA_001603335.1 Rhodospirillales bacterium Alpha_05
GTCGCCCGGTTTTCGGGCGTTGTCGCAAAGCCGACAGGCGACACCCGCCGCAGGCCGCGAAAGTCGCGGGTTTTCCCGGTATTTCACCGCTGGCACGGGGGTTGCTCCCCCAAAGCCAGGAATCCACGGAGGGTCCTTGGGATGACGCGTTCGGTTGGCAGGTTCGGCATCAACGACACCACGTTGCGCGACGGTGAGCAGTCGGCGGGTGTCGCCTTCTCCTTCGAGGAGAAGATCATGATCGCGCAGATGCTCGACTGCATCGGCGTGCCGGAAATGGAAATCGGCATCCCCGCCATGGGCCCGGAAGAGCGCGACGCGATCCGCACCATCGCTTCCCTCGGGTTGAAGGCCGAGCTGATGGTCTGGTGCCGGATGTGCGACGCCGACCTGCGCGCCGCCGCCGCGCTCAACGTCAACTTCCTCGATCTTTCGCTGTCGGTTTCCGACCAGCACATCACCCGCAAGCTCAAGCGCGACCGCGCCTGGGTGCTCACGACCATCGCCGAGATGGTGCCGAAGGCGCTCGATCGCGGCTTCTCGGTCTGCATCGGCGGCGAGGATTCCTCCCGCGCCGACCCCGACTTCCTCTGCCAGGTTCTCGAAGTCGCGGAGAAGGCGGGGGCGCGGCGCTTCCGCTTCGCCGACACCCTCGGCATCCTCGAACCGTTCGGCACCCGCGCGGTGTTCGAGACCCTGCGCGCCCACACCGACCTCGAACTCGAAATGCACGCCCACGACGACCTCGGCCTCGCCACTGCCAATACCATTGCGGCGGCCCTGGGCGGCGCGACCCACGCCAACACCACGGTGCACGGCCTCGGCGAGCGCGCGGGCAACGCCGCGCTCGAGGAAGTGGCGATGGGGATTGCGCGCCTGCACGGGTTCGAAACCGGCATCGACATGAGCCGCTACATGGAGGTTTCCCGCCTCGTCGCCTCCGCCTCGGGGCGGCCGGTGCCGTGGAACAAGAGCCTGGTCGGCGAGGGCGCGTTCGCCCACGAAGCCGGCATCCACGTCGACGGTCTGATCAAGGACCCGCTGAACTACCAGGCGATCGACCCCGCCGAGCTCGGCCTCGCGCACCGCTTCGTGCTCGGCAAGCACTCGGGCGCGGCTGCGGTGGGCGCGGCCTACGACCGCCTCGGCATCGCGCTCTCGCCGTTGCAGGCACAGGCGATCCTCGCCCAGGTGCGCAGCTTCGCGGTGCGGACCAAGTCGACGCCGGTCGAGGCCGACTTGTTGCAGTTCTATCAGGCGGTGGAGCTTTCCGCCGCGCAGGCAGCCGAATGATGGAGGATCCGATGAGCGACGATTGGGAAGACACCATGCAGGACCTGGAATCCGCCGAGGACTTTTTCGCGTTCTTCGGCGTCGAATTCGATCCGCATCTGGTGCGGGTCAACCGCCTGCACATTCTCCAGCGCTTCCACGACAACCTCACCCTGCTCCGCACCGCGATGCCCGAGGCGTCCGCCGACCGCTTTCAGGCCTACGCGGAGCAGCTCGCGGCGGCGCACGCCGACTTCGCCCGATCGACGCCGAAGCAGGAAAAGATCTTCCGGGTGTTCCAGTCTCTACCCGACGAGCCCGCGTTCGTGCCGCTCGCCGCGCTCACCCGCCACTGACGGGCCGCCGCCGATGCTGATGGACGCCAAATACGAGTTCGGCGATGCGGTGCGGGTGATCCGCAATATCCGCAACGACGGCACGTTCCCCGGGCGCAATACCGGCGAGTTGCTGGTGCGCTGCGGCCGCGTCGGCTACGTCAAGGACATGGGGGTATTCCTCCAGGACCAGGTGATCTATTCCGTCCACTTCGTCGACATCAATCGAGTCGTCGGCTGCCGCGAGCAGGAATTGATCGCCGCCGACGCCCCCTGGGTCGAGAGCGCCTTCGAACATCGCGACTTGGTGACGGCGACCAAGGCGTTGACGCTGGCCGGAGAAACCATCGCCGCGATCGGCGAAACCGGCGAAGTGATGCGAGTTGTGCGCGACGCGCCGGATGGGGTTGTCTACCATGTCGCGTTCGCGGCAGGAGTTTACGCGGTGCCGGAGACGGCGCTCGCGGCGCACGAACGGAAAGAGGATGGGGAATGAGCGATCTCGCCACCTATCATGCCTGGAACATCGCGGCGGCGCGCTTCGGCGGCACGCCCGAGTCGTTGAGCGCCGAACACGCCGAACGTCTCGCAGCGGAAGTCGATCGCGCGCTGGTCCTCGAGGCGCGCATCCTCGAAAGCCGCGAGGCGATGGCTGTCGCCCTGCCGATCGAGCGCATCGCCGATGCCGTGTCCAACTGGCGGAGCGACAACCCCGGCTGCGTGATCTCGGAAACGGCGCTGTTCGAGGCGCTGCATCGCGAACTCCGCGTCCAGGCGGCGATGGATACGGTCGGCGCCCGCGCCTGCCCGGTCAGCGAGGTCGAGGTGCGCGACTACTACGACGCCAACCCGGAACGCTTCCATCGCCCCGAGCGCCGCGCCATCCGCCATCTCCTCGTTACCATCAATCCCGAATTCGCCGACAACACCGAGGCCGCCGCCCGCGCCCGCATCGACGCCTACGCCGACAAGCTGCGCAGCGGTGCGTCGTTCGCCGAGCTCGCGCAACGCCACTCCGAGTGCCCCACCGCGATGAAGGGCGGCGAAGTCGGCACCGTCGGCCCCGGCGCGCTGTACCCCGAAATCGAGGCGCTCGCCTTCTCGCTGCCCGCGGGCAGCTGGGGCGGGCCAGTGCGCACCGTGCTCGGCTGGCACCTCGTCGCCTGCGATGCGATCGAACCCGAAGACGATGTCTCCTTCGACGACGCCGAATCCCAGATTCGCGACCACCTCGGCAAAATCGCCCGCCGCGCCGCCCAGGTCACCTGGCTCCGCGCCCTCGCGATGCGCCCGGTCCTGGTGAAAAGCGACCCCGCAGCGGCTTGACGCCAGGGCTCTGCCCTGGACCCGCAAAGGGGCGCGGCTCCTTTGATCCCATAACTCTTGTGTTCCCCGCGAAGCGGAATCATCCTTTTCGTCGCAAGGATGACGGCGCTTCGCGCGCAAAACCAAAACCAACGGGGTTCGGGGCCCGCGGCCCCGATGGGTGCGGGCAAAGCCCGCGAGTGTTTTCGGGGGGGGCAACGATGACGCCGGAAATTCTGTGGGCGACGAGTCTGCCCGCGCGGGAAGACGCGGGGGCGCAGGCGGCGCGGGTGGCGTCGTGGGGCGGCCGGGTGCAGAGCTTCAACGACGCGGAGGAAGCGGC
>LUYR01000239.1 GCA_001603335.1 Rhodospirillales bacterium Alpha_05
CCCACGCCGCACCGCCGCGGCCGCCGGCGCGAGTCGCCGACGCCGGGGAAATCGCCCGCCAGCGCGCCGATGCCCGCGCCGAGGCCGAGGCGTTCCGCCAGAAGAAACTCGCCGAGTACCTCGCGCACAAGGCTGCGCTCCGGGACGGTTGACCGATTTCGGCAAAAATCCACCTGCAAGCTCTGGAAACCCTGAGGGAAACCGCTGTAGTCTGATCCCGCGCACCGACCATGGACGGGAGAAGATCATGAGTGAATGGAGCCTTGTCTACGATCATTACGATCCCAGCAAGCAAGGCCTCCGCGAGGCGCTGTGTGCCACCGGCAACGGGTATTTCTGCACACGCGGCGCCTTTCCCTGGGTCAAGGCCGACGACACCCACTATCCCGGCACCTACGTCGCGGGCGGGTACAATCGCCTGACCTCCCAGATCGGGGACAAGGAACTCGAGCACGAGGACCTGGTCAACTTCCCCAACTGGCTCGGCCTCACCTTCCGCATCGACGGCGGCGAGTGGTTCGACCTCGACAAGGTGGAAATCCTCTCGTTCGAGCAGAGCCTCGATCTGCGCGAGGGCATGCTCAAGCACGCGATCCGCTTCCGCCACGACAAGACCCGCGAGACCACGCTCAACCTGCGCCGCTTCGTCCACATGGGCTGGCCGCATCACGCCGCGCAGGAAATGATCGTGGTGGCGCAGAACTGGTCGGGCACCATCGAATTCCGCTCGAGCCTCGACGGCCAGGTCGACAACCGCGGCGTCGAACGCTACCGCCACCTCGCGGCGCACCACCTCGACTTCATCAAGAGCGGCGAGTTCGTCGGCGACCTCAGCCCCGACAAGATGATCTACCTGATCACCCGCACCTCGCAGTGCCGCCTGCGCGTCGGCATGGCGGCGCGGACCCGGGTGTTCCGCGGCAACGTCCAGGAAGACGCGCCGATCACCGTCAACGCCGTCGACGGCTACGTCGAGGCGCTGATCCCAGTGGAGATCGCGCGCGGCGAGCCGATTCGGGTGGAGAAGGTCTGCACCCTCTACACCTCGCGCGACAAGGCGATCTCGGAAGCCGGCCTCGCCGCGCGCGAGGCGCTCGACCGTTGCCGCGACATCGCCGCGCTGCAGCAGACTCACGTGCGCGCCTGGGCGAACTACTGGGAACGTTGCGACATCGTGCTGCATCCGTCGCTGCACGAAGAACAGCAGGTCCTGCGCCTGCACATCTTCCACCTGCTCCAGACCGCGTCGAACCACACCCTCGACCTCGACGTCGGCCTGCCGTCGCGCGGCTGGACCGGCGAATCCTATCGCGGCCACGTGTTCTGGGACGAAGTCTTCATGCTTCCGTTCCTCACCTACCGCCTGCCGATCGTCTCGCGCTCGTTGCTCGAATACCGCTACCTCCGCCTCGCCCGCGCCCGCCTCAACGCGCAGCGAGAGGGCTATCGCGGCGCGATGTTCCCCTGGCAGAGCGGCAGCGACGGGCGCGAAGAATCGAAGCCGATGCACTTCAACTGCTTGACCGGAGACTGGTCGCCCGACGATTCCCGTCGCCAGCGCCACGTCAACGCGCTGATCGCCTGGAACGTCTGGCACTATTTCCTCGCCTCCGGCGATCGCCGCTGGATGGGCCTGCGCGGCGCGGAAATCATCGTGCTGATCGCGCGCTACTTCGCCTCGCTCGCGACCTTCAACGCGTCGGAGGATCGCTACGAGATCGAGGGCGTGCTCGGCCCGGACCAGTTCCACCACGGCTATCCCGCCACCGAGCCCCACACCGGGGTGAAGAACAACGCCTTCACCAACGTGATGGTGGCGTGGCTGATGGACACGGTGCTGACGGTGATGGACGTCATCGACGACATCTACCTGCGCGAACTGATGTTCAAGCTCGACATCACCAAGGAAGAGATCGACACCTGGACCGACATGAGCCTGAAGATGGCGGTGCCGATGTTCGGCAACGGCATCATCAGCCAGTTCGAGGGCTTCGAGCACCTCGACGACATCGACCTCGACGCCTACCGCGCCAAGTACGGTAACATCGCCCGTCTCGACCGGATTCTCGAAGCCGAGGGCGACGACACCAATCACTACAAGGTCTGCAAGCAGGCCGACGTGTTGATGCTCTACTACCTGTTCACCGAATCCGAGCTCTCGGCGCTGCTGTTCCGCCTCGGCTACGACTTCACCGAGGACCACTACCGCCGCACGCTGAACTACTACATGGAGCGCACCACCCACGGCACCACGCTCAGCCACCTCGTCCACACCTGGATCCTGGTGCGCAACAACGACCCGCGGGCCTGGGATTTGATGCAGAACGCACTGCGCGCCGACCTTACCGACATCATCGGCGGCACCACCCGCGAAGGCGTGCACCTCGGCATGATGTCGGGCACCGCCGACATGTTCCAGCGCGGCTTCACCGGTGCGCGGATCGCCGACGGCATCCTCAACCTCGATCCGGTTTTCCAGGACAAGATCAAGCAGTTGAAGTGCAAGCTCAGGTTCCACGGCAACTGGCTCTCGATCGACATGAGCGAGGACCGGATCAGCATCAACGCGGATTCCGCGTGGTCCGAGGCGGTGACGATCTGTGTCCGGGGCGAATGCCGCAAGCTCTCGCCCGGCTCGACGCTGATCTTCAAGCTCTAGACTCGCACCGCGAATTTAGACGATAAGGCTTTCCGGCGTGGCGAGGCCCACCCGTGCAACGGGAACGGGCCTCACCACATAATAAGAATGGCTGCGAAACCGCGCGGCCGGAACAGCAGGATTCCCGCCGCCATGGCACAGGACGTCGGAACGCTCACCCTGTACCGCGAGAAGTCGCTGTTCTTCGACGGCGCGCATCCGGGACCGGACCTCGAACCCTTCGCGCGCCTCGCCATCCGCTCCAACCGCATCGTCTGCCCGTTGAACGCCGACGGACGGCTGCGCCAGCTCGTGGTGCGCGGCCACAACATCCCGACGACGCTGCGCCTCGCCGGACGCCTGATCGACGCCTTCAAGGCCGACCGGATGGCGCTCGACCGCGATTCGGCGATGGACTGGAATACCCTGTTCGACGCCGTGCTCTCCGACTACGACCGCGCCTTCGTGCCCGGCACCTGGATGGCGGTTTACGTCGACGGCGAGCGGCGGTTTTCCTCCCGCGCCATGGAACCCGCCCTCGACCTGCTCGAAGCCGAGGCGAAGGGCAACGAAATCACCGAGCCGCTGCTCAAGCGCCTCGCCCCCAAGCTCGTCGACGTGCGCCAGAACCGCCTGCGCCACGACAGCCGCGCCGCGGTGGTGATGAACGAGAACAGCGACGGCGTGCGCTGCGCGGTGATCGAGCGGCGACGCGGCAAGGACGCGGCCTTTTCGTTCCACGTCCAGAACCCGCCGAAAAAGCGGATGCGGATGTCCGCCGCGCTGTTCATGGCCGCCGATCTGTTCGAAATGCAGAACCTCTACGCCCTCGCCGAACGCCTCGCACGCGCGCTGGCCGCAGCGGCGAGCACCCACCCGGCGGAGGTTTCCCTCGACCACGTCGAGGCGATCAACACCCGCAACCTCCAGCTCTCGGCGCTGATCAAGGCCTTCCACGACTCCCACAACGTGCGCTACCGTCCCGCCGCGCCCGCCTACCTGCCGGTGGGAATCCGCGCCTGAGCCGCAGAACGGTTCCGCCCGTCGGGGCCAAAAATCGCCTTTTGCGTTGAAGGCGATAGCCGCGGAGCCGAGAAAAATCCGGAACCTTTTCCGAAATCGCCGCGTTCCGAAACAGCGGTAGTTCGCTCGGCATCCGGAATACCCCCTCCCCATGCTGCCCGGCACCGTCCCTTATGTCCAAAAACAACGGGGACTGCTCATGTCGAAAAAATCCGAATTTCAACCTTCCCGCCGTGGCCTCCTGAAAGCGACCGCGACGACGGCCGCAGCCGTGGCCCTTGCCGGTCGCGGCGGCTCCGCGCTTGCCGCCACTCCGCCCGCCGTCGACCTCAACAGCTACACGCCCGTGGTGTTCGACGCGGACGAATGGCGTTTCCTCCTCGCCGCGTGCGATCGCCTGATTCCCGAAGACGAAACCGGCCCGGGCGCACTCGCCGCCAACGTGCCGGTATTCATCGACCGACAGATGAACGGCGACTTCGGCCACGCCCGCGACTGGTACATGAAAGGTCCATTCGCCGAGAACCCATCGCCGCTCCACGGCTATCAGTCGCCGCTCACCCCGGCCCAGGTCTATCACCTCGGAATCAAGGGCACCGACGCCCACTGTCGCGACACCTTCGGCAAATCCTTCGCCGAACTCGCACCGGAGCAGCGCGACCAAGTCCTCGTCGGCCTCGAAAAAGGCGACGTCAAACTTCAGGACGTCGACGGCAAAGCGTTTTTCAATTTTTTGCTGCAGAACACCAAGGAAGGCTTTTTTGCCGACCCGATCCACGGCGGAAACAAGCACATGATCGGCTGGGCTTTGCTCGGCTTCCCCGGCGCGCGCGGCGCGTATCTCGAGTGGGTGGACCAGTACAACGTTCCCTACCCCCTCGGGCCCGTCAGTCTCAGCGGCGAACGGAGGTAGACCATGGCGCGCACAGAAAAACCCGTCGACATCGTGATGATCGGCCTTGGCTGGACCAACTCGATCATGGGCATGGAGCTCGCCGACACCGGCCTCACCATGGTTGCGCTGGAACGCGGCGAATACCGCGACACGGTGCCCGACTTCGCCTATCCCCGAATGATCGACGAACTCACCTACGGCGTCCGCTTCAAGCTGATGCTGCCCCCGGCGCAGAACACCATCACCATGCGCCACGACCTCGACGCCACCGCGCTCCCCTACCGCTCCCTCGGCTCGTTCCTGCC
>LUYR01000240.1 GCA_001603335.1 Rhodospirillales bacterium Alpha_05
GCTCGACCGGCTGCGCCGCGAACTCGTCGCCCTCGCGGGCGGCACCGGCGCGCCGACCCTGCTCGACCGGGTCAAGGGCGAGGTGCGCAGCCGCCTTGCCGACGGCACGGTGCATGTGGACGCGATCGCCGACGCCCTCGGCCTCGCGCGCTGGACGCTGCAACGCCGCCTCTCGGAGTATGGTTTGAGCTTCTCCCAGGTGCTCGACGCGGTGCGGCGCGACCTTGCGCTGCTCTACCTCCGCCAGCCGCACATTCCGCTTTCCGACATCGCCTTCCACCTCGGCTATTCGGAGCAAAGCGCCTTCACCCGCGCCCACGTCCGCTGGTTCGGCGTGCCGCCGCGCAGCCAGCGCGGGCAGCCGGATCGATAGCCTTTCCTCGCTGCGCCCGAAGTGTTATGGGGACAGACCTCACCCCAATTCGCGAGCCCCCATGAGCAGCATCGAGCTTGAGCGACTGATTGCGATCCTGGCGAAGTTGCCGGGCCTCGGGCCGCGCTCGGCGCGGCGCGTGGTGCTGCAGATCCTGCGCAAGCGCGAGACCTTGGGCACGCCGCTGTTGCGCAGCCTCGACGAGGTGTTGAGTTCGGTGCAGCCGTGCTCGGTGTGCGGCAACTACGACACCCAGGACCCCTGCGCGATCTGCGCCGACCCCCGCCGCGACGAAACCGTGCTGTGCCTGGTGCCCGACGTGGCCGACGTCTGGGCGCTGGAGCGCACCGCGGCGTTCCGAGGCCGGTATCACGTGCTCGGCGGGCTGCTCTCGCCGCTCGACGGCATCGGGCCGGAGGAACTCGACTTTTCCGGCCTGCTGCGGCGCCTCGACGGCGGCGTGCAGGAGATCATCCTCGCCCTGCCCGCGACGGTGGACGGCCAGACCACCGCGCATTACGCCGCCGAACGCCTGGAAGGCACCGGCGTGCGCCTTACCGCCCCGGCCCATGGCCTGCCGGTGGGCGGCGAACTCGAATTCCTCGACGATGGGACGATTGCCGCCGCGTTGCGCGCGCGGCGCAAGGTGGAGTGAGGCGCAGCACGCCCGCGCCCGTGGATCGCCCCTTGGTTATTCTACATTTATCAATTGTTGTTGCTGTAAATTAAACGTTGACATTCCGGGCAATCGACCAAATCTTGGGGTACAGACACGCGCGGACACTGAGCCCGCGCATCCCAAGGAGCCGACGATGACCAAGATCTTCACCGACAATTCCCAGTCGATCGGGGGCACCCCCCTGGTTCGCCTCAACCGCGTGGCGCCGGGCAAGGCGACGGTTCTGGCCAAGATCGAGGGCCGCAATCCGGCCTACTCGGTGAAGTGCCGGCTGGGCGCGGCGATGATCTGGGATGCGGAGGAAAAGGGCCTGCTGAAGCCGGGCGTCGAGATCGTCGAGCCGACCTCGGGCAACACCGGCATCGCGCTCGCCTACGTCGCCGCCGCGCGCGGCTACAAGCTCACCCTGTTCATGCCCGAGACGATGAGCCTGGAACGCCGCCGCGTGCTGAAGTTCCTCGGCGCGAACGTCGTGCTCACCCCCGGTCCGGAAGGCATGTCGGGCGCGGTGCGCCGCGCCGAAGAGCTCGCCGCCTCCGACCCCGCCAAGTACTTCCTGCCGCAGCAGTTCAAGAACCCCGCCAACCCGGCGATCCATGAAAAGACCACTGGCCCGGAAATCTGGGACGACACCGACGGCGCGGTCGACGTGCTGGTTTCGGGCGTCGGCACCGGCGGCACGATCACCGGCGTGTCGCGCTACATCAAGAACACCAAGGGCAAGGCGATCGTCTCGGTCGCGGTCGAGCCGACCGCGAGTCCGGTGATCAGCCAGCGCCTCGCGGGCGACGAGATCAAGCCCGGACCGCACAAGATCCAGGGCATCGGCGCGGGCTTCATCCCCGAGACCCTCGACGTCTCGGTGATCGACCGCGTCGAGCAGGTGAGCAACGAGGAGGCGGTGGAGTTTGCCAAGCGCCTCGCCAAGGAAGAAGGCATCCTGGGCGGCATCTCCTGCGGTGCGGCAGTGGCGGCGGCGGCCCGCCTCGCGGCCTCGGGCGAGTTCGACGGCAAGACCATCGTGGTGATCCTCCCCGATGCGTCGGAGCGGTACCTCTCGTCGGTGTTGTTCGAGGGAGTCGAGGCCTGACAGCGCGTCCTCCCCCCGCTCCAGGCAACGCCCCTTACGAAGGGCCGGGTTCCCCCACCCGGCCCTTTTTTCGTCAGGTCGTCGGCGCACGCATTCCTTGAGATTCGCCTTGCCCACCGCGCATATCTATTAGAAAATTCTGTTCAGCGACGGATGGTGAAATGACCGCCCGCGAAATCGAGGCGGCTGCGTTTCGGCAGCATAGATTTCGTGCGCCCCGAAGACCTGCGGGCAGAGTATGACGAACGACTTGAGGGCCTATTCCGGCAGGAGATTTTTCCTCCTCACTGCCCTTCCGATCTTTTTTACCGTCGCAGCGCTTTGCCTCGGAGCGTACCTGTTTTTGCAATGGTCGGTGCGTACCATCGACTCCGCCTCGGTTGCACGACAGGAAGAGCGGGTCGCAGCGGTGATGGGGCGGCTGCGCACCGAGATCGCCCACGACCAGGAATCGGTGACCGCGTGGGACGACGCGGTCGTGGCGCTGCCCGATCCAGAGCGCGCCGATTGGGTCGACCTCAACCTCGGCATCTGGCTGCACGACTATTTTTCCCATGACGCCAGCTACATCGTCGCGCCCGATGACGAGCCGATCTACGCCGCGATCGACGGACGCAGGATTTCCCCCTCCCACTACGAGCTGATCCGCGCGAGCGCGGCGCCGCTGGTGGGGCGCCTGCGTGCGGAGATGAAGCGGGGCAGCCCCGCCGCCAGCGATACCAAGATGCTCAGCCCCGGCGCTTCGGATTTCGGTTTCGACCACGGCCACCCGGCGCTGATCAGCGTCAAGCCGATCGTCTCCTACACCGGCAAGATCTTCCAGACGCCGGGCAGCGAATACCTCCACATCGCGGTGCGCCGCCTCGACGGCGATTTCTTCCCCCGCCTCGCCGCCATCAACCGCGTCGACGATCTGAGCTTTTCCACCATTCGCCCCGCCCTGCCCGAACTCGCCTTCTATCCGATCCTCGCCAACGACGGCACCACCATCGGCTACGTGATCTGGCGGCCGTTCCGCCCCGGCACCGAAGTCCTCCATTCGATCGCGCCCGTGATCGCCGGGATTTTTGCGGCGCTGTTCTCGGCAGTAGCGGGCGCACTGTTGCTGTGGCACGCCCGCAACCGCGCGAGCGGCTTGCAGGAAGCGCGGATCCACCACCTCGTTCACCACGACGTGCTCACCGACCTGCCCAACCGCTCCGAATTCCACACCCGTCTCGACCAGGTGCTCGCCGATCCGACCAGCCAAGAAGGCGCGTTGCTTTACCTAGACCTCGACCACCTCAAGGCGTTCAACGCCGGCCGCGGCCACCGCGCGGGCGATGCGGTGGTACGGGAGACCGGGCGGCGAATCGCCGAGGTCGCGGCGAACCGCGCGACCGTCTGCCGCCTCGACGGCGACGAATTCGGCCTGATCGCCACCGGCATAGGCGCCGCCGCCATCGATGCGCTGTGCGACGAAATCCTTGCCGCCTTTCGCGCCCCGATCGCGCTCGGCGACGACCCGGTGTTCGTCGGAATTTCGATTGGCGTCGCGCGCTTCCCCGAACACGGCGTCGAAAGCTCCGAACTCTTCCGCAAGGCCGACGTCGCGCTGCATCAGGCGAAGGACGACGGCCGCGGCCGCGCCGCAACCTTCAACGCCGCCCTCGGCGAGATGCTGCTTAAGCGGGCGGAACTCGAACAGGACCTGCGCGTCGCGCTGCGCGACTTCAGCGGCATCAGCGTCCACTACCAGCCGATCTTCCGCGCCACCGACCGCAAGCTCGTCGCCGCCGAGGCGCTGGCACGCTGGCAGCACCCGGTGCACGGCTGGATCTCCCCGGCGCGGTTCATTCCGATCGCGGAATCCTCGAACCTGATCAAGCGCCTGGGCGCGCACGTGCTGCGCGTCGCCTGCCGCGCCGCGGCGGAGTGGCAACTCGACAGCATCGCGGTCAACGTCTCGGTGATTCAACTCCGCGATCCCGCCTTCGTCGCCACGGTGCGCGCCGCGCTCGAGGACGAGGGCCTGCCGCCCGAGCGCCTCGAACTCGAGATCACGGAATCCACCTGGGTCGAAGACACCGGCCAGTGCGCCGCCAACCTCGTCGAACTTCGCGAGATCGGCGTGTGCATCGCGCTCGACGACTTCGGCACCGGCTATTCCACTTTCGGGCGGCTGCAGGATTCCCGGGGCGTCGACCGGATCAAGATCGACCAGAGCTTCGTCAAGGGTTCGGGCGAGGCCAAGGGCGACAAGGCGATCGTCCGCGCGATCGTCGACCTTGCCCGCGCCAAGGGCATCCGCACCACCGCCGAGGGCGTGGAAACGCCGGAATCCGCCGAATTCCTCACCCGCATCGGCTGCGACGAGCTCCAGGGCTACCTCTTCGCCCGGCCGATGCCGCACGACGAGGCGGCGGCGATGATTCGCGCCTCCGCCCCCATGGTAATTCCGGAATAACCCCACTCCGGATTGCAAAACCCGATTCCGGCTCCACCTCTGTGCGGTACATCGGCCCGGTTTGGGGAACTCCGATGCACCGGCGCGACTTCCTCGGCGAGGATGCCCGTCGCACGACCGTACGGAGGGGATGTGAACCGAGACGCCGCCCGACCCCCACGCCCTCGCGGCAATGCGCCGCTCGGCCGCATGCTCCTGGTAGTCGCGGCGCTCAACCTCGCCGTCGGGCTGCTCGTCGGCATGGCGATCTGGAGCGCGATGCGCCATGCCCGTGAAGACGCCGCCAAGGAAAGCCGCAACCTCACCATCCTGGTCGAACGCTATTTCACCGAGATGTTCGACAAGGTCGACTTCGCGCTGCTCACCCTTTCCCACGAACTCGTCGGCCACGGCAGACCCGGCGTGATCGAGCCCGACCGCCTGGATTCCTTCCTCGCCGGGTACGCCAGCCTGATGGCCGACGTCGACCGCTTCGGCGTCGCCGACCCGGCGGGACGGGTGGTCTACGCCAACACGCCCGACGCCAGCCTCCGCGACGTCTCCGAGCGCGCGTTCTTCACCTCGCGCATCGCCGAGACCTCGACCGCGCTCTACGCCTCGACGCTGCGCACCAGTCTCGCCGAAAACGCGATCTACCTGTCGCGGCGGGTTTCCAATCCCGACGGCTCGTTCGCCGGCGTGGCGTATGCGCGGCTGCCGCTCGGCGCGGTGTCGGCGTTCCTCTCCCGCCTTGAGATCGGCCCGCACGGTGGCATCAGCTTCCGCGATCTCGACATGGCGATCCTGGTCCGCCAGCCCGACCCCGACGGCCGCTTCCGCGGCAATGCGAAGGTGTCGCCCGAGCTGAGGCAGATCCTCGACCGCGGCGCGCTGCGCGGCACCTATTTCTCCGGCACCACCTGGGACGGCACCGCGCGGATGGTGTCGTTCGCGCAGATCGGCACCTATCCGTTTTTCGTCAACGTCGGCCTCGCGGAGACGGACTACCTCGCGGGCTGGCGGCAGAGCGCGCTGCAACTCGGCGCGCTCTACGCCGGGTTCTTCTTCCTCACCCTGATCTTCGCCCTGCTCGCCCACTGGGTCTCGCTGATGCGGGCGCGCGAGCAGGCGGAGGCGGTGGACGAGCTCGAACGCCGCGTCGCCGAAAGCACCGCGTCGCTGCGCGAATACTCGGAGGCGCTCGAGCGCAGCAATGCGCAGCTTCAGCACCTCGCGATCTCCGATCCGCTCACCGGCCTCGCCAACCGCCGTCATTTCATCGACGCCGCCAACGCCGAGATCGAGCGCAGCCTGCGCCACGCCGAGCCGCTCACCCTGCTGATGCTCGACATCGATCGCTTCAAGGCGATCAACGACACCTGGGGCCACGCCACCGGCGACGTCGCGATCCAGAAGGTGGCCGAGGCCTGCCGCGCCACAGTGCGGGTGATCGACACCGTCGCCCGCCTCGGCGGCGAGGAATTCGCCCTGCTCCTGCCCGAGACCGAGCTCGCGGTCGGCGCGGTGGTCGCCGAGCGCCTGCGCGCCGCGATCGCCGAAATCCGCGTGCCCACCAGCGGCGACGCGGTC
>LUYR01000241.1 GCA_001603335.1 Rhodospirillales bacterium Alpha_05
CGCGAAGCACCTGCCGGTGTTCGGCGCGAAGCTCAAGCCGCGCGCGCCGGAGCGCCTCGCGGGGCGCGACGTCGTCGCCTTCGCCGGGATCGGGCGGCCGCAGAAGTTCTTCGACACCTTGACCGCGATGGGGGCAAGGGTGGTGCGGCGGTTTGCGTTCGACGACCATCACCCTTATGTCGCCGCCGACGTCCAGCCGATCCTCGACGAGGCCTTCGCCTTGGGCGCGGTGCCGGTGACGACGGAAAAGGACGCCACCCGCCTGCCGCCCGACCAGCGCCAACAGGTCGACGTGGTGGCGGTGGATATCTGCTGGGACGCGCCCGAGCCGGTCGAAGCCCTCGTCCGCGCCGCCCTCGCACGCTGAATTCGCAATTGGAGACCCGATGAGTTCCTGGTTCACCCGCACCGTCCTCGACCGCCTCACCGCCGGTCTCGCCTACGTGCTCTATCACGGCGTGCGCCTGCTGCCGGTCGACTTCGCCTCCGCCCTCGGCGGCGCGATCGGGCGCGGCCTCGGGCCGCTGTTGCCGATGCACAAGATCGCCAAGGCCAACCTCGCCGCCGCCTTCCCGGAGAAGTCCGAGGCCGAGCGCGCGCGGATCGTGCGCGGCATGTGGGACAACATCGGCCGCACCTTCTTCGAGTATCCGCACCAGACCGGCCTGATCAAATCCGGCCGGGTCGAGATGGACAACCTCGACGCGGTCGACGTCTTGCGCAACGACGGCAGGCCCGGCTTGCTGTGGAGTGGCCACCTCGGCAATTGGGAGCTGGTCTCGGCGGGGGCGGGCGCGCGCGGCTTGGTGATGCACCGGATCTACCGCGCGCCGAACAATCCGCGCGTCGAGTGGCTGTTCCACGCCAACCGCGATCTGGTCAAGGGCGAGCTTCTGCCCAAGGGCTCGAGCGGAGGGCGGCGCGCGATGGTGCTGCTGAAGCGCGGCGAGCACCTCGGCATGCTCGTCGACCAGAAGATGAACGACGGCATCGCGGTGCCGTTCTTCGGCCGTCCGGCGATGACCGCCTCGGCGCTCGCCACCTTCGCGCTGCGCTTCGACGCGCCGGTGGTGGGGGCGCGGGCGATCCGCCTCAAGGGCGCCCGTTTCCGTCTCGAAGTCACCGACCCATATACGATTCCCGACACCGGCGACCGCTTCGCCGACGAGCTTGCGGCGATGACCGAGGTTAACCGCATTCTCGAAGGCTGGATTCGCGAGTATCCGGAGCAGTGGCTGTGGGTGCACCGCCGCTGGCCGAAAGCCGGCGACGTTCTCGCCACCGCGCCGACCACCCAGAGCTGAGGAGCACGCCCATGGTTCAGACCGCGACCCCGCCCGGCGCCCTGCGCAGCCTCGCGCCGGATTTCCTGCTGCCCGACGCGGTCACGGGGGAAACCATCAGCCTCGCCGACGTGCGCGGCACCGAGGCGACCCTGGTGATGTTCATCTGCAACCACTGCCCCTACGTCCAGGCGGTGATCGACCGGGTGGTGCGCGACTGCCGCGAGCTCGAACCCCTGGGCGTGCGCGCCGTCGCGATCATGCCCAACGACGTCGCCGCCTACCCCGAGGATTCGCCCGAACTGATGAAGCGCTTCGCCCAGAAGCACAAGTTTCCCTTCCCCTACCTTCATGACGAATCCCAGACCATCGCGCGCGCCTACGGCGCGGTCTGCACCCCGGATTTCTTCGGGTTCGACCAGGGGCTGCGCCTCGCCTACCGGGGCCGCATCGACGCGGCCGGGCGCAATCCCGCCGCACCCGGGCTGAAGCGCGAGCTGTTCGAGGCGATGGCGGCGATCGCCCGGGGCAAGGGCGCGCCGAGCGAGCAGTTGCCGAGCATCGGCTGCTCGATCAAATGGCGCGGCGCGCACTGAAACTCTGCCCTAGGCCATGGACTTGGCCTCAGTCTCCCCGTATTGTGAGCGCGGCGCGCGGGTTTTCGATGCGCCATTTCGTCATTCAGTCAGGCCCGGTCATGTCGTCCACTCCCGAACTCTATAAGCACGCCGAGGAAAAGCGCCGCGTCGCGCGCGAAGCCGCCGAACAGAGCAGCCTGTTCCGCGAGGTCGAGGACGACCTCCGCCACGAGCGCATGGTCAGGCTTTGGAAGCGTTACGGCTTCTGGGTGATCGGCGCCGCTCTGGCGGTGGTCCTGGTGGTCGCGGGCTATCAGATCCACAAGTCGATGCAGGATTCCGAGCGCGTCGAGCAGGCGCGGGTGATGGACCAGGCCGAGGACGCGCTGATGGCGCGCGACACCGACAAGGCGACCGCGCTCCTGACCCAGCTCGAAAAGACCGGCAACTCCGGCTATCGCACCATCGCCCGCCTGCGCCACGCGACCCTGCTGTTCAGCCAGGGCAAGACCGCCGAGGCGCGCGAGCTGCTTGCGCTGGTCGCGTCCGACAGCGACGCGCTGCCCGCCTACCGCGACCTCGCGGTGGTCCAGGATGCGCTCGCCGGGCTCGATTCCGACGACCCGAAGTCGATCGAGGACAAGCTCCAGCCGCTCACCGTCGCCGGGCATCCGTGGCGGCATACCGCGCTCGAAATCTCGGCGCTGGCGATGGCCAAGGAAGGCGACCCGGCCCGCGCGGTCAAGGCGCTCGACGGGATTCTCGACGACCCCGACACCACCCCCGAACGCCGCGCCATGGTCGAGAGCCTGCGCACGGTGTTCGCTCACGACGCGGCTGGCAAATGAGGATGACGATGCGCAAGGCGGCGATGGTGCTGATGCTCGGCCTGCTTCCGGCGCTGGCCGGTTGCGGCGATGACTGGTTCGGCGAGCCCGAGGGGCCGCCGCTGCCGGGCGACCGGGTGTCGGTGCTGGTGCACGACAACACCCTCTCGCCCGACCGCAACGCGGCCAACGCCGAAATCGTGGTGCCGAAGCCCGAGGCGACGCCAGACTGGCCGCAGACCGGCGGCTTGTCGCACCACGCGATGATGCACGTGCCGCTCAGCCTCGACCCGCAGAAGGCCTGGTCCACCAACATCGGCACCGGCGCGGATTCGGAAAATAGCCTGATCGCCTCGCCGGTGGTCGCCGAGGGCATGGTCTTCGCCATCGACGCGAGCGCCCGGGTGTCGGCCTACGACACCGAAGGCGGGAGCCGCAAGTGGCGCTATGACCTCACCCCCGACGACGACAAGGGCACCGCGGTGCGCGGCGGCGGCCTCGCCTACGACGACGGCCGCGTCTTCGCCGCCACCGGCGCCGGCGAGCTCTGGGCGCTCGACGCCAAGACCGGCGG
>LUYR01000242.1 GCA_001603335.1 Rhodospirillales bacterium Alpha_05
GGGGCGGCGGCGCGGGAGGCGCGGGCGGAGCGTTCTCGGGCATCTGGTGCCAGGCGTGGCCGCATTTGAAGCAGCGAACCTTGCGCCCGCGTTCACCCAGAACCGCATCGGCAATCGCAAACTTCGTCTCGCACTCGGGGCAGGATATGATCATCCGCCAGACTTTCTTTAGCAATTGGCCGGACTACGATTTTTCACTTATAGGAGAGAGCCGCGCGGAACTCAAGCAATCCCTACGCGCAGTCCGCCGCGCGGACTGGACCCAAGCATCGCCGCGTGCCATTGTGAGCCCCATGAGACCCGACCGCAGCCCCTCCCTCCGCCCCACCACCGCCGAAGCCGAGATTGTCCGGTTCGAAGGCGTTGGCCTGCGCTACGGCCAGGGCGCCGAGGTGTTGCAGGATATTTCGCTGTCGCTGACCCAGGGCTCGTTCCACTTCCTCACCGGCGATTCCGGCGCGGGCAAGTCGTCGCTGCTCTCCCTGATGTATCTCGCCCGCCGCCCGACGCGGGGGCGGATCGAGATGTTCGGCATCGACACGACGCGGATGAGCCATGCGATGCTGCCCAGGGTGCGCCGCCGCATCGGCGTGGTATTCCAGGATTTCCGCCTCCTCGACCACTTGAGCACCCTCGACAACGTCGCGCTGCCGCTGCGCGTCGCCGGGGTGCGCGAGTCCGAGATCGCGCGGCACGTGCCCGAGTTGCTCAACTGGGTCGGCCTCGGCGCGGCATTGAAGACCAAGCCGCCGCTGCTTTCGGGCGGCGAGAAGCAGCGCATCGCGATCGCGCGCGCGGTGATCAACCGCCCCGACCTGCTGCTCGCCGACGAACCCACCGGCAATGTCGACGACCGCATCGCCGACCGCCTGATGCACCTGTTCATCGAGCTCAACCGCCTCGGCACCACGGTGGTGATCGCGACCCACAACGAGCCGCTGATCAAGCGTTTCGGCTTCCCCCGGATTCACCTCGACGCCGGTGGCGTGACCATCCTGCCCGGCGCGAAGCGCAGGGCGCCGGAGGGCGAAGCCTGATGTTCCTCCGCCGCCGCGCCGACCTGCCGTTCGACCACGACGCCACCGCCGCCTTCCTCCCGGCGATGATCGCGATGATGGTCTTCCTCGCCACCCTCGCGCTGTCGGGCGCGCTGGTGCTCGACAACCTGCTCGACCGCTGGAACCGCGACATCAAGGGCACGCTGACGGTGCAGGTGGTGCCCGACGCCAACAACTCGGCCAAGGACGTCGACGCGCGGATCGACAAGACCATCCGCCTGCTCGAGGAAACCCCCGGCGTGCTGCGCGCCCGCGCGCTCTCCGACGCCGAGCTTTCGGCGCTGATCGAGCCTTGGCTCGGCAGCACCGACCTGATCGCCGATTTGCCGCTGCCGCACCTGATCGACGTCACGATCAGCGACACCGATCCGCCCGACCTCGGCGCGCTCTCCGACCGGCTGAAGAAGGAGGTCGCGGGGGCTTCGGTGGACGACCACCGGATCTGGCTCTCCCGCGTCATCCGCCTCGCCGACGGGCTCGAGCTGGTGGCCCGCGCGATCATGGCGCTGGTCGGCCTGGCCGCCGCGGTCGCGGTGATCTACGCCACCCGCGCGGGGCTCGCGATCCACCGCCAGAGCATCGAGATTCTCCACCTCGTCGGCGCGCGCGACGGCTACATCGCGCGGCAATACGCCAAGCGCGCGCTCTGGCTCGGCGCGCAGGGCGCGGTGATCGGCTTCGCCCTCGCCTCGCCGGTGCTGATCGGCCTCGGCGCGATGGCCAAGAGCCTGCAGGGCGGCCTCCTCGCGGAAGTCAGCTTCGGCCCCGGCCACTGGGTGGTGCTGGCCTCGGTGCCGGTGGTGGCGGCGTTGCTGGCGATGACGGCGGCGTTCCTCACCGTCCTCAGGACGCTTTCGAGGATGCTATGAGGCGGGTGGTTCACGCGATCACCGTGATCGCCGCGATCGCGTTCGCGATCTGGGCGATCGGGCTGGTGCGCTTCGCCGCGACCCTGCCGGGCGGCGTCGCCGACGACCACACCCGCACCGACGCGATCGTCGTGCTCACCGGCGGCAGCGACCGCCTCGCCACCGGTTTTCACCTGCTCGATGAAGACCTCGCGCCGCGCCTGTTGATTTCCGGCGTGCCCGAGAGCGTCACCACCGACCGCCTGCTCGAACAGATCGGCATGGCCGACTACCCGGCCTCACTGCGCGCCCGCGTCGCGCTCGGGCGGCGGGCGACGAGCACGGTGCAGAACGCGCGGGAAACCGCCGACTGGTGCCGCGAGGAAGGGATTCGCTCGATCCGCCTGGTGACCGCGTCGTACCACATGAAGCGCAGCCTGCTCGAGTTCAAGCAGCTGATGCCGAGCCTCCAGATCGTGCCGCATCCGGTGTTTCCGAATGCGGTCAAGCAGGGGCAATGGTGGAAGTACCCCGGAACCTTGTTGCTGATGACGCGCGAATATACCAAATTCGTGATCGCCAGCCTGGCCCACATGTTTGGAATGACAACCGAGGATTTCACGTAAGTGCAGGCGATCCGCTCCACCCTCTTCAATCTCTCGTATTTCCTCTGGACCGTGCTGATCAGCGTCGGCTTGACGATCATCCTGCCGATGCCGCGGTCGTGGATGGTGGAGGGCAAGCGCCTCTGGACCACCGGCATCGTCTTCCTCGCGCGCTGGGTGATGGGCATCCGCTACGAGGTGCGCGGCCTCGAGCACCTGCCGAAGGGCCCGGTGATCCTCGCGGTCAAACACCAGTCGGCGTGGGACACCTTCTTCTTCGACAGCGTCCTGCCCGACGCGGTCTACGTGCTGAAGCAGGAGCTGCTGCGGATTCC
Organism: Rhodospirillales bacterium Alpha_05; assembly: GCA_001603335.1. Taxonomy (GTDB): domain Bacteria; phylum Pseudomonadota; class Alphaproteobacteria; order Rhodospirillales; family Rhodospirillaceae; genus Oleispirillum. The sequence goes on from LUYR01000242.1 coordinate 2,847, forward strand.
CTTCGTCGGCTGGCACATGCGCAAGACCGAGATGATCGGCGTCGACCGCTCCGCCGGGATCAAGTCGATGCACGTGATGGTGCAGAAGGCGCGCGAAACCATCGCCGCGGGCCGCCAGATCGTGATCTTCCCCGAGGGCACCCGCACCGCGCCGGGCGCCGCACCGCGCTACATGCCCGGCCTCGCGATGCTCGCGGCCAGCGTCGACGCGCCGGTGATTCCGGTGGCGCTCAATTCCGGGCTGTTCTGGGGGCGCAACGCCTACCTCAAGCGTCCGGGCAAGATCATCGTCGAGTTCCTGCCGCCGATGCCGCGCGGGCTCGATCGGCGGGTCTTCCTCAACGAGCTGCAAAGCCGAATCGAGATGGCGACGCGCAAGCTCGAATCGGAAGGCCGGAAGAGCCTCGACGCCGCCTGAGGCTTAAAAAACCTGTGGATAAGTCTGTGAGTTACCGCTGCGCCGGAGTCGCACCCGGTGCGCAAACCCATGGCTTCCGCGACCTTCGCGTCATGCGTTTATTTTTCGGATTCGACTCCTAAAAACTGCACGCATGAGGCGAGCACACTTCGCCGCTTCGGGATTTTCCCGTAACCGTCTGAAATAATATGGTTTTTTGAAGCCCCGAAATTTCACGTTGCATTAATCTTTCCGCTCCCCGAACGAATCGGTTAGACGACGTCCCCCGACTCCTGGCGAGCGCTGGCGTTTTGCGGTCCTCGGGATTTCCTGCTGGACCTGTGGACAACTCATCATTAGATGTTCTCGGTCCGGTTTCCGGCGCTTGCCGGTCGCCCCCTTTTTTCGCCTACCTTGTCTTACCCGAACCGGAGCCGCCCCAAGCATGACCGCCCAACCCGATGTCTCGTTCGGTGATCTTCGCCAGGCGATTTCCGAGATGATCTGGCGCGAGAAGTACCGCGCCGTTTCCGCCGCCGGAGATTCGACCGAAGCCACCCCCGCCGACACCCATGCGCGCGTCGTCGCCGGGGTCTACGCCAACGACCCGAAGGCCGCCGAGCACGCGCCGCGCGCGATCGCCGCGATGGACGCGATGGAGTGGTGCCCCGCCGGGCGGATTCTCGCGGGCGCGGGCACCGGTCGCCAAGTGACGATGATCAACTGCTTCGTCAACGACACCGTCCCCGATTCGATGGCCGGGATCATGGCCGCCAACACCCGCGCCGCGCTCACCATGCAGCAGGGCGGCGGCATCGGCACCGACTTCTCCACCATCCGCCCGCGCGGTTCGCTGGTCGAGAAGACCGGCTCGGTCGCCTCCGGCCCGATCTCGTTCATGGAAATCTGGCAGGCGATGTGCGGCACGATCATGTCGGGCGGCACCCGCC
>LUYR01000243.1 GCA_001603335.1 Rhodospirillales bacterium Alpha_05
ACCTCGACGTCGCCGCCGAGCAGGGCGCGGGCGTCGTGGGCGAGGCCCGCCTCGATCGAGGAGACCACCGAGCCCGAAGCCGCCACCGCCGCGACGCCGAGCGCCAACCCGGCGAGGAGCACGCGAAAGCCCGAGAAGCCGTTGCCGAGGCTGCCCTTGAGGTCGCGCCCGGCGAGGCGCACCAGGGTCGGGAGCCGAAGCATCAGTGCGCGCCCGAAACGATGTGGCCGTCCTGCATCCGGATGATTCGGTCGCAGCGCGCCGCGAGGGCTTCGTCGTGGGTGATCAGGATCAGCGTCGCGCCGCCATCGCCGGTGGCCGCGAACATCAAGTCCGCGACGGCGCGGCCGCTTTCGGTATCCAAGTTGCCGGTGGGTTCGTCGGCGAGGAGCAGGCCGGGGCGGGGCGCGAGGGCGCGAGCGAGGGCGACGCGCTGCTGTTCGCCGCCCGAGAGCTTGGAGGGCAGGTGGGTGAGGCGATGGCCGAGCCCGACCGACTTCAGCACCTCGGCGGCGCGGGCGCGGGAATCCGGAATTCCGGCGAGATCGAGGGGCACCGCGACGTTGTCGAGGGCGGAGAGGGTGGGGATCAAATGGAACGCCTGGAAGACGATGCCGACACGGCCGCGCCGGAACACCGCGAGATCGTCCTCGCCCATGCCGCCCAGGCTCTGGCCGTCGACGATCACCTCGCCGCGGCTCGGCTGCTCGAGCCCGCCCATCAGCATCATCAGCGTCGACTTGCCGGAGCCGGACGGCCCGAGCACCGCGACGGACTCGCCGGAACGGATGACGAGATCTATATCATCGAGGATGATCAGGGGACCGGCATCGGTCGCCGCTTCGAATCCGACCCCCTCGAGACGCAACGCCTCGGGCGCGGGTTGTCCGATTTCCTGAATCCGGGGAGTGCCCATGACCATCCTTCGTAACGGGTTGCGCGGCATCATGATCGCTGCGGCGATGGCGTTTTCGGCGAGCGCGGCGGCGGAGGAGCCGATCACGGTTCTGGCGTTCGGCGACAGCCTCACCGCGGGCTATGGTTTGCCCCAGGATCAAGCATTCCCCCAGGTTCTGGAGCGCCGCCTCGCTGACATGGGGCGAAACGTGAAGGTGCGCAACGGCGGCGTCTCGGGCGACACCAGCGCGGGCGGGCGGGCGCGCCTCGACTGGATGCTCGACCCCAAGCCCGACGCGGTGATCCTCGAACTCGGCGCGAACGACGCCTTGCGCGGCCTGCCGCCCGAGCAACTCCAGGAAAACCTCGCCGCGATCCTCGAAACGCTAAAGGCACGCCAGATCCCGGTGCTGCTCGCCGGAATGATGGCGCCGCGCAACCTCGGGCCCGACTACGTGAAGAGCTTCGACCGGGTCTACCCGGCGCTGTCGCGTGAGTTCGAGGTGCCGCTCTATCCGTTCTTCATCGGCCCGACGCTCAGCCGCCCCGGCCTCACCCTCGCCGACGGCCTGCACCCGAACCCGGAAGGGGTGCGGATGATCGTCGAGGGGATTCTCCCCGACGTGCTCAAGCTCCTCGACACGGCGAAGGCCGCGCAGGTGGCACGATGATCCGCCTGTTCGTCGGGCTCGCCCTGCCGCCCGACTGCCGCGAAACCCTCGCCCGCGCCCAGGGCGGCCTGCCCGGCGCGCGCTGGGTGGCGCCGGAGAACTACCACATCACCCTGCGC
>LUYR01000244.1 GCA_001603335.1 Rhodospirillales bacterium Alpha_05
CCACCGCCCCCGCCGCCACCCGCTCGGGGCGCAACGTTGCCAAGGTGCCGTCGGGCTGCTCCACCGTCACCGCCACCGCCGACAGCGCCAGCAGGTTCTCCGCGCTCGCCCGCGCCCGACCGCGCGCGATCGCGTCGAGATACCGCCCGATCAGCAAAAAGAACAACAGCGCGGCGGCGGAATCGAAATACACGTGTGCGCCCGAGGTCGCGGTCTCCCACAGCGACATGCCGCAGGCCAACCCCACGCCGAGGACGATCGGCACGTCCATGTTGGTATGGCCGCGCCTGAGCACGCCCCAAGCGCTCTTCAGGAACGGCCGGATCGCATAGGCCACCGCGGGCAGCGCGATCAGGGCGGAAATCCAGTGCAGAAAGTCGCGCGTCGCCGGACCCATCTCGCCGCCGCCGCTCCATACCGAAACCGACAGCAGCATCACGTTCGCCGCCGCGAACCCGGCCACCGCCATCGCCCGCAACAACCCCGCCTGCCGCGCCTGCGCCGCGCTCCTCAGCGCCTCGGGGTCGAACGGCAGCAGCCGATACCCCACCGCCCGCACCGGCGACACGATCTCCGCCGCCAGCTCCGGCCCGCCCCGCCAGGAGAGGCGCAGCCGCCGCGTCGTCATGTTCAGCCGCGCCGCGGTCACCGCCGGATGCCGCCTGAGAAGCGTCTCGATCAGCCAGACGCACGCCGCGCAATGCAAGCCGTCCACCACCGCGTGCAGGCTCGACTCCCCCTCCGCCGTCGCGGTCACCGCCGGAGCCAAATCCATCGGCGACAGATCGTCCGGCCGCAGCCACCGCATCGCCGGATCGGTCACCCGCCGCCGGTAATACGCCTCCAACCCCATGCCGCGCAGCAACCCATACGCCGCCCGACACCCCGGACAGCAAAACTCCTCCCGCCTCGACCGGCGCGCCGCAGTGACGGCAGGCGTGCGAGGGGCTCTGCCCCTCGACCCCGCGAGGGGACTCGGCCCCCTCGACCCCAGATGTTTTTGCGCGAAGCGCCATAAGCCTGCCTACGCTGCAAGGAGGGGGAGTAGCGCTAACGCGCAAAAAACCAGCTCGAGGGGGTCTGGGGCCTCGAGGCCCCAGTGGGGTTCAGGGGCAAAGCCCCTGACCTTCCCGCCCTCCGTCATGGGATCTCGATCCGTTGGCGGAGGCGGAACTTGGGTTCGTCGGCGTGGCGGGCGATCAGGCGGACTTCCCACTGGCCTTTGAACGGCAGGAGGGTTTCGGCTTCGTAGGTTCCGGGGGCGACCGGGTCGAGGGTCATGCGGATATCGTGGCCGGTGACCGTGGGGCGGTCGATTTCCGCGGTAATGCGGAGGCCGTCGACGGGGGTGTTGTCGGCGTCGACGAGGGAGAAGCGCCAGCGCACGGTGCGGGCGTCCTCGTCTTCGGGTTCGGTGGCGACGACGGTGAGCTTGGCGGTCCAGCCGAGCGCCGCCTGGGCGCGTTCGGCTGCGATTTCGGCGTTGTACTGGTTGCCTTTTTCAAACGCGTGCTCGACCGCGAGGCCGGAGAAGGTGGAGGTGGCGAACTTCATCATCGTCATGTTGACGGCGAAGACGACGACGAACAGCGCGACGAAGATCCAGGGATACCACCAGCCTTGGGGACGCTTACGCAACATCTCGAAACTCATGATCCGGGCGTCGCGAACGGCGCGCGATTGACGATGCGGGTGCCGGTGGAGAGGGATTCGAGGATCATCTCGATGCGGTCCTCGCCCATCTTGGCGGCAGCGCCGCGCGGCACCGTGACGTAGACGCGGAAGGTACCGACGCTATCGAGCGGCACCGGCAGGTCGACGGAGGTGCTGGCGCGCTCGCCGTAGCCGATCACGTCCAGCGTCGCATCGGGCACCCCCGCGAGCGAGAGGCGGAAGGTTTGCGGCTCGCGGCGCATGTTGAGCACCTTGAGGGTATAGCCGTTGCGGATCGAGCCGTCGGACATCCGCACGTAGAGCGGCGAGCGCTCGTGCAGGACGTTGACGGTTTCCCGGTCGCGCAGGGCGAGGACCGCGACCATGCCGATCGCCACGGCGAGCATCAGGGTGCCGTAGAGCAGCGTGCGCGGGCGGACGAGGCGGAGCTTTTCCGGCCGGCCCTTAGCGCGGGCAACCTGGTTGGCGACCGAGTCGTAGGAAATCAGGTTGGGCGGGCGACCGACCCGCGCCATCACGCCGTTGCAGGCGTCGATGCAGAGCGCGCAGCCGATGCAGGCGAGCTGGCTGCCGTTGCGGATGTCGATGCCGGTGGGGCAGACCTGGACGCAGAGACCGCAATCGATGCAGTCGCCGCGCCCGGTGAAGTCGCCGTCCTTCGGCGCCTTGCCGCGGGGTTCGCCGCGCCACGCCTCGTAGGTGACGATCAGCGAGTCCTCGTCGAACATCGACGACTGGAAGCGCGGCCATGGGCACATGTAGATGCAGACCTGCTCGCGCGCGTAGCCCGCGAAGAGGAAGGTGGAGGCGGTGAACACCCCCCACATCGACAGCATCCAGACGCTGGTTTTGCCGTGCACGAGGTCGTCCACGGATTCGAACGCGTCGGAGAAGTAGATCAGCCAGGTCCACGAGGTGGCGAGCGCGATCACCATCCAGATCGCGTTCTTGAGCACCTTCTTGCCCGCCTTCGCGGCGGTCAGCGGCTGTTTGTCGAGCTTGATCCGGGCGTTGCGATCACCCTCGATCCAGCGTTCGACGGCGACGAAGATGTCGGTGAACACTGTCTGGATGCAGGTGAAGCCGCACCAGACGCGGCCGAACAGCGCGGTGGCGAAGAACAGGCCGACCGCGCCGAGGATCAGGATGCCGGTGAGGTAATAGACCTCCTGCGGCCAGATCTCGATGCCGAAGAGGTAGCCGCGCCGCCCCGACATGTCGAGGAGGATCGCCTGGTCCGCCGCGCCCGGGCCGCGATCCCAGCGGATCCACGGCGCGATGAAATAGAGCGCGAGCAGGACGAAGTTGACGCGGTTCTTGAGGGTACGGAAGTGACCTTTCGCGGCGCGCGGATAGACCTTGCGGGTCGCCGCGAACATCGAGCGCCCCTGGTTGGTGGGCACGGAATCGGGCATGTCGGTTTACTTGCCTCCACCGAGCGAGTGGACGTAGATCGCCACCTGCTTGATATCCACGTCGGTCAGGCGGCCCTGCCATGTCGGCATCACGCCATGCCGCGGGGAGTTGATCTGGGTGATGATGTCGTTGCGGTCGCCGCCATAGAGCCAGATCTGGTTGTTGAGCGCGGGGGCGCCGTTCTCCTTGGTGCCTTCGCCCTTCGGGCCGTGGCAGACCGCGCAGTTCGCCTCGAACAGCGTGTGGCCCTCGGGCTTGCCGGGCTGGCCCGACGAGATCGCGACGATGTAGTCGGCGAGGGTGGCGATCTGGGCGCGGTCGAGCAGGCCGTCGCGGCCGAACGCGGGCATCATCGAGTTGTGGCTGTTCGGGTCCTCGTTGCGCACGCCGTGGGTGATCGTCTGGACGATCTCGGGCAGGGTGCCGCCCCACATCCATTCGTCGTCGACGAGCGCGGGATAGCCCTTCGACCCGGTGCCGCCGATGCCATGACAGGCCGCGCAGTTTTCCTTGAAGATCACCTCGCCACCGCGCATCGCCACCTGGAGAAGCTCGGGGTTGGCGACGATCGCCGGGGCGGAGAGCGACTTCATCGGCTCGAGCCACTGGCTGCGCGCGTTGGCGGTTTCGCCGAGGTTGGCGCGCAGATCGGCGCGCGAGCTGTAGCCCAACAGGCCGCCGAAGTAGCGGTGCGCAGCCGGGAACGACGGCATCACCACGGCGAACACCAGCGCCCAGGCGATGCACACCATGAACACGATCACCCACCAACGCGGCAGCGGGTTGTTGAATTCGGCGATGCCGTCCCATTCGTGGCCCATGGTCTTCGGGCTGTCGGCGGACGGCTTGGATTCACCGTGGGTATCGTAGTGGGTTTCGTCGGCCATGTTCCGCCCCTCAGATTTTCTTGTCGTCCGAGGGCGGCTGGCCCTCGTCGTCGCGCAGCGGGATCTCCGCGGCGTCGGAAAACTTGTCGCGATTCCGCGGCCAGAAGGCCCAGGCGATGATGACCACGAACAGGCCCATCAGCCACAGCCCCCAGATCGAGCGGAAGAACGCCACGACTTCGTTCATCGCGCGCTCCTATCGATCCGCCTGGCCGGGATCGAACTTGGTGAAGTCGACCATCCGGCCGAGAATCTGCAAGTACGCGATCAGGGCGTCCAACTCGGTGAGGCGATCGCCCTCGCCGTCGAAGTCGCCGACCGCCGCCTTCGGGTAGCGTTTCAGCAGACCGTCGGTGTCGGCATCGGGGGTCGCCTGCGCGGCGAGGTCGGCCTGCGCGTTCGCGATCATCTCGTCGGTGTAGGGGTCGCCCAGGGTCTTCAGGGTGTCGAGGTGGGCGGCGGCGTCCATCTTGAGCGGCGTCGTCGCGAGGTGCGGATAGCCCGGCATCACCGATTCCGGCACCACCGCGCGCGGATTGATCAGGTGGCGGACGTGCCAGTCGTTGGAATACTTGCCGCCGACGCGGGCGAGATCGGGCCCGGTGCGCTTCGACCCCCACTGGAACGGCCGGTCGTAGATGCTCTCCGCCGCGAGGCTGTAGTGGCCGTAGCGTTCGGTTTCGTCGCGGAACGGACGGATCATCTGGCTATGGCAGAGGTAGCAGCCCTCGCGCACGTAGATGTTGCGCCCCGCGAGTTCGAGCGGCGAATAGGGCCGCACGCCCTCGACCTTCTCGATCGTCGATTCGATGGTGAACAGCGGCAGCACCTCGACGATGCCGCCGATCGACACCGTGATGAAGGTCGCCAGGAACAGCACCAGCAGATTTTTTTCCGCCTTGGCGTGGATGAATTTCGACATGTCGTGCCGTCCCCCCGTTACTCGGCCGGCGCGCCCTGCGGCGCGCTTTCAAACGGCTGTTCGACGCGCACGTCGCCCCGCACCGTACGGTACATGTTGTAGGCCATGATGAAGCCGCCGGTGAGGAAGAGAACGCCGCCCAACCCGCGGACGATGTAGTAGGGATGCATCGCCTCGACCGACTCGACGAACGAATACTGGAGGAAGCCCCAGGAGTCGTAGGCGCGCCACATCAGGCCCTGCATGATCCCCGAAATCCACATCGAGGTGATGTAGAGCACGATGCCGATCGTCGCGATCCAGAAGTGGTAGCTCACCAGGCGCATGGAATAGAGGCCGGAGCGCTTCCACAGGATCGGCACGAGGTGGTAGAGCGCGCCGAAGGAGATGAACGCCACCCAGCCGAGCGCGCCCGAGTGCACGTGGCCGATGGTCCAGTCGGTGTAGTGGGAGAGCGAGTTGACCGCCTTGATCGACATCAACGGGCCCTCGAAGGTGCTCATGCCGTAGAACGCCACCGAGGTGACGAGGAAGCGCAGCACCGGATCGGTGCGCAGCTTATCCCACGCGCCCGAGAGGGTCATGATGCCGTTGATCATGCCGCCCCAGGAGGGCATCCACAGCATCACCGAGAACGCCATGCCGAGGGTCTGCGCCCAGTCGGGCAGCGCGGTGTAGTGCAGGTGGTGCGGGCCGGCCCAGATGTAGAGGAAGATCAGCGCCCAGAAGTGGACGATCGAGAGGCGGTAGGAATACACCGGCCGCTCCGCCCGCTTCGGCACGAAGTAGTACATCAGGCCGAGGAACCCGGCGGTGAGGAAGAAGCCCACCGCGTTGTGGCCGTACCACCACTGGGTCATCGCATCCTGGACGCCGGTATAGGCGGAATAGCTTTTCGCGCCGAAGAACGACACCGGCAGCGCGAGGTTGTTGCCGATGTGCAGGAGCGCGATGGTGACGATGAACGCGAGGTAGAACCAGTTGGCGACGTAGATGTGGGGCTCGCTGCGCTTCAGGATCGTGCCGAGGAAGACCGCGAGATACGCCACCCAGACGATGGTGAGCCAGATGTCGACGAACCATTCGGGCTCGGCGTATTCCTTGCCCTGGCTGAAGCCCAGGACGTAGCCCAACGCCGCCATCACGATGAACAGCTGGTAGCCCCAGAAGACGAAGCGCGCCAAGGGCTCGCCGCCGAACAGCGAGGCGCGGCAGGTGCGCTGCACGACGAAGAACGACGTGCCGATCAGGACGTTGCCGCCGAAGGCGAAGATCACCGCCGAGGTGTGCAGCGGCCGCAACCGGCCGAAGGTGGTCCACGGCAGATCGAGGTTGAGCGCGGGGAAGGCGAGCTCGAAGGCGATGTAGACGCCCGCGAGGAAGCCCACCAGGCCCCAGATCACCGCCGCGACGGTGAACTTCTTGATGATCTCTTCGAGATAGGGCTCGGCCCCGGCGTTGATCGCCGCACCCGGCGAATTCTGGACGACGGCGGTCATACGATATCCTGCCTTTCGGGGGCAAAGCGGCGGCAAGCGGCGTGCAAGGCGATGTCCCCCCATCTTGATGCGTTGGTACTTAAAAAAAACCTCGGAACGAGGCCCCGCTCAGAGACTTAGGCATGCGGCCCGAGATGTCATCCCCCCGGGAGCAAAAGCGCGTCCGATCCGACGCGCCGCACCCCGGACCCAAAGCTTACCTCTTTACCGCGACGAAAAACACCCGTCGGAATGGAAACACCGTGATGCCGTCGTCGCGCTTCGGATACGCCTCGCGCAGCCGCTGCGCGCAGGCGGTCTCGAACATCTCGCGCTCGACCTCGGGCAACGCGTCGAGAAACGGCCGAATCGCGGTGCCCTTGACCCAGTTGAACACAGGATCGTCGCCGTGGAGATGGTGGTAGTAGACGGTTTCCCAGAGATCGACGCGGGCGGCGAAGGGCGCGAGAATCTCGGCGTAGACCTCGGGCGCGGACACCGGCTCGGGCCGCAGCAGCGCCGCGAGGCGATCGCGCCACGGGCCGAAGCCCAG
>LUYR01000245.1 GCA_001603335.1 Rhodospirillales bacterium Alpha_05
GACGGTGGCGGCGTCGAGGCGGAAGAACGAGATGTTCTTCTGCAACTGCTCCGCCTGCGCCGCCAGTTCCTCCGAAGTCGCCGCCATCTGCTCCGAGGCACCGGCGTTCTGCTGGGTCACGGTGTCGAGCTGCTGGATCGCCTGGTTGATCTGCTCCGCGCCGATGTCCTGCTCGCGGCAGGCGGCGGAGATTTCCTCGATCAGGTCGGCGGTCTTCTTGATGTCGGGCACCAGCCGCGCCAGCATGGTTCCGGCTTCCTGCGCGCTTTTCACCGTGTCGGACGAGAGCGCGCTGATCTCGGTCGCCGCCGCCTGGCTACGCTCGGCGAGCTTGCGCACCTCCGAGGCGACCACCGCGAAGCCCTTGCCGTGTTCGCCGGCGCGCGCCGCCTCCACCGCCGCGTTGAGCGCGAGCAGGTCGGTCTGGCGGGCGATTTCCTGGACGATGACGATCTTCTCGGCGATCGTCTGCATCGCCGTCACCGCCTTGTCGACCGCGCCGCCGCTCATCTGCGCGTCGGCGGCGGACTGCCGCGCGATCTTCTCGGTCTGGCTGGCGTTGTCGGCGTTCTGCTTGATGTTGGCGGCCATCTCCTCCATCGCCGAGGAGGCTTCCTCGGTCGCCGAGGCCTGCTCGGTCGAGCCCTGCGAGAGTTCCTCGGCGCTCGACGACAGCTCCTCGCTGCCCGCCGACACATTCGCCGCAGCGGCGGAAACCTCGCCCGCGACGCTCCGCAGGCGGACCACCATCTCGTTGACGTGGCCGAGGAGCTCGCCGATCTCGTCGCGCGTCGCACTTTCGTCGGTGCGGGTGAGGTCGCCGTTCGCCACCGCCTGCGCCAGGGTCTGGGCGCGCTTCAGGCCACGGTTGATCGTCGACGAAATCCACACCGCCGCGCCGAGCGCGAGCGCCAACGACACCCCGAGCGCGGCGAGCAGCGTCGTGCGGCCGGTCTCGAACACCTGGTTGCCTTCGACGACGTCGGCGGTCATCTGGCGCTTGGCGATGTCCACCACCTCGTCCATCAGGTTCTGCGCCTGGATCCGACCCGGGCGCGCGGCCCGCAGTTCCGCGACCGCGCGGGCGTTGCCGTTCTGCACGCCATAGGCGCGGATCTGCTCGCTGACCTTGAGATAGCGCGGCAGGCGCTGGTCGAATGCCTCGCGGTCGCGGCGATCGGCGTCGCCGAGGCCGAGTCCGTCGAGCCGGGCGCGCAGCGCGCCGATCTCCTGGATGCGCTGCCCCGCGTCGCGCTCGAGAGCCGCGATCTTGGCCTCGTTGGTTTCGATCATCAGATCGCGTTCGATCACCCGCAGATCCTCCAGCGCGGCGAGAATCGCCATCGCGGGCGCGCTCACCACGCCGTCGCGCGCGGCGAGTGCCTTGAGCGGCTCGCTCACCTGGGCGAAGGTTTCGCGGCCATCGCCGTTGGCGAGTTCGAATCCCTTCACCACCGAGTTCTGCAACGCATATTCGCGCACCTTCGCCATGCTCGCGGCATAGGGATCGAGCATGCGGAGGAAGGCGTCGAGCTTGGCCACGGTTTCGCTGCCCGAGAGCCTGCGGAGTTCCGCCTCCCCCTTGCGGATGTCGGCGATCGCCTTGGTCGCGGCGGCGGTCTGCTCCTCGATTCCCTTGGCGGTGTCGTCGAGCACGGCGTTCGCCATGCTGCGCCCGGTCGCGCCGAGGTTGCCGCGCATTTCGAGGGCGAGGCGGACGCGCTCCGACGACACGGTGTTCATCGTGCCGAGATTGTCGTTGAGCACGGTCATCGACCGCACCGCGAGGATCGCCGAGCCCAGCATCAGCGCGATGATTGCCATGAAGGCGAGGGCGAGTTTCAACTTGATCGTCATCCGCATGGTACGCTCCCTGGCGATGGCTCCGGTCACCCGACCGGCTGCGCGGGCGCGCGGAGGTCCGCGGCGCTCGCCAAAATCTGTTCGAGGTCGAGAAGAACGATGAAGTCGGTGCCGCGCTTGCCGATGCCCGCGATGAAATCGGAGCGCCAGCGCAAGCCGATGCGCGGGGTTTCCTCGATCGAGGCGGCGGCGAGTTCGGTCACCTCGCGCACCCGGTCGGCGAGCAGGCCGACCTCCGCCGCTTCGCCGTCGATCTGGGTTTCGATGACGACGATGCGGGAATCGATAGTCGGCGGCGGCGTCGCCATGCCGAACTTGAGCCGCAGGTCGGCGAGCGGCACCACCTTGCCGCGCACGTTGATCAGGCCGTTGACGAACGGCCGCGCGCCCGGCACCGCGGTGATCGGCACGACGTCGAGGATCTCGCGCACCCGCTGGGCGTCGATGGCGAAAATCTCGCCTTGGAGTTCGAGGATCAGGACCTCGCGCGGTTCGTCGGTCATCGGGCCCTCCTTCACGAAGCCTTGAGGCGCTGTTCGAGGGCGCGCCCGGCGGCGATCAGGTTGACCACGTCGAGGATCAGCGCGACGGTGCCGTCGCCCAGGATGGTCGCGCCGGAGAACGTCGGCACGTCGGCATGCAGGCGGGAGAGCGACTTGATCACCGTCTGGTGGTCGCCGATGATCTGGTCGACGACGAGGCCGACGCGGCGGTCGTCGGCGGAAACGATCACCACCTTCTGGTAGGGATCGGGCGGCGCGGTGGTGCCGAAGAGCTCGCGCAGGCGCAGAAACGGCACCAGATCGCCGCGAATGTTGAGGAAGCTGCGCGCCGCCGAAGCCCCCGCCGCCGCGTCCTCGAGCTCGACGCATTCCTCGACGGTGGACAACGGGATGACGTAGCGCCCGTTGCCGACCCGCACCAACAGGCCGTCGATGATCGCGAGGGTCAGCGGCAGGCGCAGCGTCACCGCCGAGCCCTGGCCTGGCGTGCTGGTGACGTCGATGAAGCCGCGCAGGCCGTCGATGGTGCGCTTCACCACGTCCATGCCGACGCCCCGGCCCGACACCGCGGTGACCGTCGACGCGGTGGAGAAGCCGGGCGCGAAGATCACCCGGAACAGGTCGGAATCCGCGATCTCGCCGGTTTCGGGCAGGAGGCCCGCCTCCACCGCCTTGGCGCGGATGCGCTCGCGGTTCATGCCGCGGCCGTCGTCGGCGATGGTGATCAGCACCTGCGCCCCGGCGTGGCGCGCCGAAAGGGTGAGGGTCCCGGCGGCAGGCTTGCCCGCCGCGAGCCGCGCCTCGCCGTCCTCGAAGCCGTGGTCGATGGCATTGCGGATCAGGTGCAGCATCGGGTCGTTGAGGCTCTCGATCACGGTCTTGTCGAGTTCGGTCTCCTCGCCCGAGGTCTCGAGCCGGACGCTCTTGCCGAGATCGCGTGCGAGATCGTGGACGACGCGGCGGAAGCGCCCGAACAGCTGCCCGATCGGAATCATCCGGATTCCCATGGTCGAGGTGCGCAGCTCGCCCGCGAGGCGCTCGATCTCCTCGGCGATGGTGCGCAGCGTCTGGTCGGGGCTGGCCTGGGCGATCTGGCGCAGCCGCGACTGGGCGATCACCAGTTCGCCGACCCGGTCCATCAGGCTGTCGATCCGCTCCGCCGACACCCGGATGCCGCCCGGCCCCACAGGGGGTTGGGTGGGCCGGGCGGCGGCTTGCAGCCGCGCCGGGGCAGC
>LUYR01000246.1 GCA_001603335.1 Rhodospirillales bacterium Alpha_05
CGCCGCGCGCTCGCCGCCGCCGAACTCGCGCTGCGCTCGCACGAGGACGTGTTCGACGCCCTGCCCGACGCGGTGGTGATGCTCGGCACCGACCATCGCGTGCTGCGCGCCAACCTCGCGGCGCGCGCGCTCTTCGGCCGCAACCTCACCGGCCGCGACGTCTCCTCGCTGGTGCGGCACCCGCCGATCCTCGCCGCGATCGACGCGGTGGAAGACGGCGAGCAGGAGCTGGAATTCTCGCTGCCGATCCCGGTGGAGCGGCGCTTCATCGTCAGCATCCGCGCCCTGCCGGGCGAGATCGCGGGCGACGCGGCGATCCTGATTTCGTTCCACGACATCACCACGATCCGCCGCATGGAGCAGATGCGCGCCGACTTCGTGGCCAACGCCAGCCACGAACTGCGCACGCCGCTCTCCTCGCTGATCGGCTTCATCGACACCCTGCGCGGCCCGGCGCGCGACGACGTCGAGGCGCGCGACCGCTTCCTCGGCATCATGGCGGAGCAAGCGGCACGGATGGCGCGGCTGATCGAGGATCTGCTGTCGCTCTCGCGCATCGAGCTCAACGAACACACGCCGCCGTCGCGCGCGGTGGATTTGAAGAAACTCATCGGCTCGGCGATCGAAGGCCTGGAGCCGAAGGCGCGCGCCCGCGACGTCACCGTCTCGATCGCCGCGCCCGAAACCCTGCCCTGGGTGCGCGGCGAACCCGACGAACTCGCCCAGGTGTTCCAGAACCTGATCGACAATGCGCTCAAATACACCCTGCCGCACACCGAGGTGACGGTCAGCCTCGCGCCCCTCGACACCGGCCCGGTGAGCATGCCGCGCGAGGCGCAGGGCCCGGTGGTCGCGGTCGCGGTGCGCGACCACGGCGAAGGCATCGCGCAGGAGCATATCCCGCGCCTCACCGAACGCTTCTACCGCGTCGATTCCGCCCGCTCGCGCAAGATGGGCGGCACCGGCCTCGGCCTCGCCATCGTCAAGCACGTGATGAACCGCCACCGCGGCGTGCTCACCATCGACAGCTCGGTCGGCTTGGGCAGTGTATTCACCGTCTATCTGCCGGTCGCCGCCGAGGTCGAACCGGCCGCCGAAACGCCGCAGCGCCTCAGCCGCCCCGCCTGAGCCCGGCGAAAAAATTCAACCTGATTTCCGAGGAACACCATGCCCAACCTGAACCAGCCCCATACCGCCAAGGCCCTCGACCGCGAACTCGGTGATTTGCTGAAAGCGATCTCGCGCATCGGCGGCATGGCGGAAAACCAGATCGAGGAAGCCGCCCGCGCCCTCCTCGAACGCGACGACCGCCTCGCCGCCGAGGTGATCAAGCGCGACAAGGAAATCGACCAGCTCGAGTCCGAAATCCAGCAGAAGACCCTGCATCTCCTCGCGCTGCGCGCCCCGGTGGCCGACGACCTCCGCCTCGTGGTCTCGGCGATTTCGGCGGCGAGCGCGTTCGAGCGCGTCGCCGACTACGCCGCCAACGCGGCGAAGCGGTCGATGGTGCTCAACACCATGACCACCGTTCCCGCCACCCGCGCGGTGGTGCGCCTGATGCACATGGTGAAGCGCCAGCTCCACGCCGCGATCACCGCCTTCGTCGAGGGCGACGCGCAGCAGGCAGTGGCGGTGTGGGAGCACGACGACGAGATCGACGCGATCTACTCCAGCCTGTTCCGCGAGATCCTCACCTACATGATGGAAGACCCGCGCCAGATTTCCGCCTGCACCCACCTGCTGTTCATCGCCAAGAATGTCGAGCGGGTCGGCGACCACTCCACCAACGTCGCCGAGCTCACCTACTTCATGGTCACCGGCCAGCAGCTCCGCGACCGGCCGAAGGCAGACGTGACCGCCGCGGTGACCCTCGCGGACGAATAATCCGCGCCAAGGCCCGCGCATGAAAAAAGCCCAGGGGCAAAACCCCTGGGCTTTTTGCTACCGCCCGCGCCGCGTTTACGCCTTGGCGTGGTAGCGGTCGATCGCTTCCTGGAGCACCTGCTTCGCCTCGGCGCAGTTCGCCCAGCCGATGATCTTCACCCACTTGCCCTTCTCGAGGTCCTTGTAGTGGGCGAAGAAGTGCTCGAGGCGCTGCAAGTCGAGCTCGGCGATGTCGCCGATGTCGTTGGCGGTCGAGAAGAACGACTTCAGCGCTTCGTGCGGCACGCACAGCAGCTTTTCGTCCATCCCCTTCTCGTCTTCCATGCGCAACACGCCGATCGGCTTGGCGCGCACGATCGCGCCCGGAATCACCGGCAGACGGCCCAGCAGGAGCACGTCGACCGGGTCGCCGTCTTCCGACAGGGTGTGCGGCACGAAGCCGTAGTTGCAGGGATAATGCATCGCGGTGTGGAGGAAGCGGTCCACCACCAGGGCGCCGGACTCCTTGTCCAACTCGTACTTGACCGGCGGCGACAACAGCGACACTTCGACCAGCACGTTGATGTCGTGGGGCGGGTTGAGGCCGAGGGAAATTTTGTCGATATTCATGAAGTCTTCCTGTTGGTACGGGAGAAAACGCCATCTCCCATTCGGGTTCTGCCGAGAACATGGGCAAGAACAGCAAGCCCCGGGACCGCCAGCAGCGCGGTCACAACGAAAAATTCCTGCCAATTGCCGCCGAGACGGTCGACCAGCCAACCGGCGCTTCCTGCCATCAGGATGCGCGCAAGGTTGCCGATCGACGCCAGCAGAGCATATTGCGTCGCGGCATGACCGGCATCGCACAACCGCGACAAAAACGCAACGAACGCGACGACGGCAAAGCCCGAGGTCAACCCGTCGCCGACCACCGCGGCGATGAACCACGGCCGCCCCGGGTCCGACGCCAACCCGGCGAACAGCAGGTTCGTCAAACTCATCACCACCCCGGCGGCGAACAGGCCGCGCCCGAGGCCGATCGACTTCAACAGCGCGCCGCCGACGATGCCGCCCGCGAGGGTCGCGCCGATGCCGTAGATCTTGCTGACCTCGGCGATCGTCGCGTAGTCGAACCCCATCTCGCGGTAAAAGATCCCGCTCATTCGCCCGAGCATCGCATCGCCGAGCTTGAACAGCACGATGAACGCGAGAATCTCACCCCACAACGGCCGCGCGGTGAGCAGCTTCAACGGCGCGATCACCGCGTCGCGCAACCACGATCCCGGCGACGCCGCACCGCGCGACTGCGGCGGAACCTCGGGCTCGCGCGCCAGAAACACCGCCACCAGCGGCAAGCACAGCACCAGCGCCAGCAACATATAGGCCACCGGCCAGCCGAACCGCGCCGCCAACAGCAGGCCGCCCGCGCCGCCGATCACCGTGCCGCCCAAGTGCCAGCCGAAGATCGCCGCCGCCGAACCCGCCGCCATCCGCGCGCCGTCCATGATCTCGATGCGATACGCATCCACCACCACGTCCACCGACGCCGATGCGAACGCGACGATCACCGCCACCGCCGCCATCGCCGCCAGCCCCCGCTCCGGGTCCTGATGCGCGAGGCCGAACAGCGCCCCGATCAACGCCACCAGCAACAGCACCAGCCAGCCGCGCCGCTGCCCGAGCCGCGCCAACCCCGGCGGGCGCACCCGGTCGAACACCGGCGCCCAGAGAAAATTCACCGCATACGGCGCCGCAACCGCGCCGAACGCCGCAACCGCCGACCGGCTGAACCCCGCATCCGCCAGCCAGATCGACAAATTCACCGCCAGCAACGGCGCGGGCAAACCGCTCGCAATCCCCAGAACCACCACCGTCAACACCCGCGAATCCCGGTAGACGGCCAATGCCGCCCATCCCGCCGCGATTCGTTGCAGTGCCGACATGATCGCCCTCGGATACGAGAAGTGCGGGCTCTGCCCGCACCCGCTAGGGGCCTCAGGCCCCTAGTACCCCATTTGTTTTTCTGCGCGAAGCGCGATAAAGCCGAACCCTTCCGGAATTTTACTGCCGCTTCGCGGCGAAAAAACCAGGGATACGGGGTCTGGGGCCCGAGGCCCCAGTGGGGCCGGGGGCAAAGCCCCCGACCTTCCTTCCCGAGCTTAGTCCTTCGCCGCGCGGCTGGCGCGCTTGCGGTCGTTGGGATCGAGGATCGCCTTGCGCAGACGG
Source organism: Rhodospirillales bacterium Alpha_05 (assembly GCA_001603335.1). GTDB lineage: Bacteria > Pseudomonadota > Alphaproteobacteria > Rhodospirillales > Rhodospirillaceae > Oleispirillum. Next base: position 4,090 of record LUYR01000246.1, read on the forward strand.
ATGTTCTGCGGCGTGACTTCGACGCGTTCGTCTTCCTCGATGTAGGAGAGGGCTTCTTCGAGGCCCATCTTCCGCGGCGTGGTGAGGACGACGGCTTCGTCCTTGCTGGTGGTACGGATGTTGGTCAACTGCTTGGCTTTGAGCGGGTTGACCTCGAGATCCTGGCCACGCGCGTTTTCACCGATGATCATGCCGGTGTAGACGTCGACGCCGGAGCCGATGAACAGCGGGCCGCGTTCTTCGATGTTCCACAGCGCGTACGGCACGGTGGTGCCCTGCTGGGTCGAGATCAGCACGCCGTTGCGACGGCCTTCAATCTGGCCCTTGTAGGGGCCGTAGCCGTGGAACAGGCGGTTCATCACGCCGGTGCCGCGGGTATCGGTCATGAACTCGGAGTGATAGCCGATCAGGCCGCGCGACGGCGCGAGGAAGACGAGACGCATCTTCCCACCGCCGGACGGGCGCATTTCGGTCATTTCGGCCTTGCGCTGCGACATCTTGTCGACCACCGAGCCCGAGTATTCCTCGTCGACGTCGATCACGACTTCTTCGATCGGCTCCTGGCGTTCGCCGGATTCCGGATCTTCGCGGAACAGCACGCGCGGACGCGAGACCGAAAGCTCGAAGCCTTCGCGGCGCATGGTTTCGATCAGCACGCCGAGCTGGAGTTCGCCGCGGCCACCGACTTCGAATGCGTCGCGGTCGGCGGATTCCCGCACCTGGAGGGCAACGTTGCCTTCGGCTTCGCGCTTCAGGCGCTCGCCGATCATGCGGCCGGTGACCTTGGTGCCTTCGCGACCCGCGAGCGGGGAGTCGTTGACCGAGAAGGTCATCGCGAGGGTCGGCGGGTCGATCGGCTGGGCGTTGAGGGCTTCGGTGACGTCCGGGGCGCAGAGGGTATCGGCCACGGTGGCGTCGGTGAAGCCCGCGAGCGCGATGATGTCGCCGGCTTCGGCGGAGTCCACCGGCACCCGCTCCAGGCCGCGGAACGACAGGATCTGGCTGGCGCGCGCCTGCTCGACGAGGCTGCCGTCGCGGTGCAGGGCCTTGATCGCCATGTTGCGGGTCAGGGTGCCGTCGAGGATACGGCCGGTGAGGACGCGGCCGAGGTACGGATCGGCCTCGAGCGTCGTCGCGAGCATGCGGAACGGCTTGTCGAGGTTGGCGGTCGGCTCGGGCACGTGCTTGACGATCAGTTCGAACAGCGGCGTCAGGTCCTTGCGCTCGTCGTCGAGGTTCTCGACCGCCCAGCCGTCACGGCCGACGGCGTAGAGCATCGGGAAGTCGAGCTGTTCCTCGGTGGCGTCGAGCGCCGCGAACAGGTCGAAGACTTCGTCGTGGACTTCGTCCGGGCGGGCGTCGCCGCGGTCGACCTTGTTGATCACCACGATCGGGCGAAGGCCGAGCTTCAGCGCCTTGCCGACGACGAACTTGGTCTGGGGCATCGGGCCTTCGGCCGCGTCCACCAGCACCACCACGCCGTCGACCATGTCGAGGATGCGCTCGACCTCGCCGCCGAAGTCGGCGTGGCCGGGGGTGTCGACGATGTTGATGCGGATGTCGTTCCACAACACCGAGGTGCACTTGGCGAGGATGGTGATCCCGCGTTCGCGTTCGAGGTCGTTGGAATCCATGGCGCGCTCGGCGACGGCCTGGTTCTGGCGGAAGGTGCCGCTCTGCTTCAGCAGATTGTCGACGAGCGTGGTCTTGCCGTGGTCGACGTGCGCAATGATCGCAATATTGCGACGCTGCATGACTTTATATCCTGTCAATGTCGGTTCGAGACGTCGCCGGCGGGATCACGCCGTCGCCTGAACATAAAGGTCGGCCATAGGCCGTTCCGGTCGCGCACCGAAGTGCGTGATGATTCGCCCGGCGGCCATGTTCCCGAGCCGTCCGCACACTTCGGGGGAGAACCCCATGGTGTGCGCCCGGAGGAAACCGGCGGCGAAAGCGTCGCCCGCGCCGGTGGTGTCGACGACGTCGTAAACCGCCTGAGCCGCCACGGTGTAGGTGGCGTTTCCGGCAATCACGACGCAGCCCTTGGCACCGCGAGTGATCGCGGCGATTTTCACGTGCGGACGCAGCGCATTCGTCGCCGCCTCGAAGTCGGCGGATTCGAACAGCGCCAGCGCCTCGTCCTCATTGGCGAAGAGGATGTCGACGTCGCTCTTCACCAGGTCCTGGAACTCCGCGCGGTGGCGGTTGACGCAGAACGGATCGGAGAGCGACAGCGCAACCTCGCGTCCGGCGGCGCGCGCAACCGCGCCGGCCTTCTTCATCGCGGCCTTGGCCGAGGCCTCGTCCCAGAGGTAGCCCTCGAGGTAGGCGACCTGCGACGCGGCGACGAGCGCCTCGTCCACATCCGTCTCGGTCAACTCGCGGCAGGCACCCAGATAGGTATTCATCGTCCGCTGTGCATCCCGGGTGACGAGAATCAGGCAGCGCGCGGTGGTCGAGCCGTTGTCCGACGGCGCGCAGGCGAAGGTCACCCCGGCGTTCTCGATATCGTGGCGGAACACCGCGCCGAGCGCGTCGTCGCGCACCTTGCCGATGTAGGCCGGGCGCCCGCCCAAAGCGGCGACAACCGCGGCGGTATTCGCCGCCGAGCCACCCGAACACTCGACACCCGGGCCCATGGCGCGATAGATTTCCTCCGCCCGACCGGCATCGATCAACGTCATCGCGCCCTTGGCCATGCCATGGGACTCGAGGAAGGCCTCGTCCGCATGCGCAAGGACGTCAACGATCGCGTTGCCGACGGCAACCACGTCGTGGCTCGCGGTTTGAGCCGATGACATAGCAATCTCCTAAAGCCGGTCTTTCGGATGGGCGGCAGTATACATAGCCGTCCGCCAATCACAAGCGATCCCGAGTTGCGGGTTTATGACACCGCAAGGGACTATCAAGTGGAGGCTCACTACCGATGTACGAGGCATTTGTCAAATCCCTCGCGCAACTCACCGACCGCCGCACCCGTGGCGTGCTCTGGCAATGCGTTGGGCTGGCTCTGATTTTGTACATGGCCGTGGTGGGCCTGGTGTGGTGGGGTCTGTCGCTGCTCACCGAAACCAGCTGGGACGGCGTCAACAAGCTGATCGCGGCGCTGGGCGGCCTGCTCGCCCTGGTCGGCGGCGGGCTGATCTATCCGGCGCTGGTCACGGTGCTGATCGGCCTGTTCGCCGAACCCCTCTGCCGCCGTGTCGAGGCTCTCTACTATCCGGATCGCGGCCCCGGACGGGCCCAGCCGATCGGCGAAATCATCGGCGGGACGATCGCCTTCGCGCTCAAGACCCTTGGGTTCAACCTGTTGACGTTACTGTTAACCTTCTTCATCCCGGGGATTAATATCTTTGTCTTCGTGGCGATCAACGGGTATCTTGTATCGGTCGAATACTTCGAGATGGTCGCGGTGCGGCGGATGACGCTCAAGCAGGCCGACGCGCTGCGCAAGCAACATTTCGTTCGACTTTGGGGGGCAGGCGCGCTGTTCGCCTCCGGCATGGCGATTCCCTTCCTCGGGGTGATCGCGCCGGTTGTGGCGGTGATCTTCATGGTGCACATGCTCGAGTCCCTACGCGGCGAATCCTTCCAGGGGAGCGTCGCGTTGCGCTGATCCAACCCGTGCCGGAGACTGGAACGCCGATGTCCTCCAAGCCCGCCATCCCGCAGATGCCCTTCCGCACCGAGATCCCGCGCCGTGCGCCCGATCTTCCGGCAACGCAGCGGAAATCCCCGATGGACACCCTCGGCCCCGAGGGCAAAAAGCTGGTGGTCGGGCGCGACATTCGCCTGAACGGCGCGATCTCGTCGTGCGACTGCCTCGTCGTCGAAGGCACGGTGGAAGCCGACTTGAGCGAAACCCGCAGCATCGTCGTCGCCAAGGGCGGCACCTTCACCGGCAAGGCGACGGTCGCCACCGCGGAGATCTCCGGCGTCTTCGACGGCGAACTCACCGCGACCGATACCGTCACCGTCCGCCCCGGCGGAATCGTCCGCGGCACGATCCGATACGCCAACCTGGTGAGCGAACGCGGCGCGACGATCGAGGGCACCCTCGGCGTGCTCGCCCGCAAGGCCGAACCGGTGCGCGCGCTGATCGGCCAGCCCGCATCCCCCGAAGCCGTCGGCTGATCCGAGGTGACGGCCCTTTGGTCCCGCCTCGCCGGGGTGCTCGCGCTCGGCCTTCTCACCGCCGCCTGCGCCGGCGGCCCGCCGCCC
>LUYR01000247.1 GCA_001603335.1 Rhodospirillales bacterium Alpha_05
GACAAAACGGGGAGCAGGTCATAATTTAAGATGCCGAGATTTTCGCGTTCGCTGGCGAAAAATGAGAAACGCGGTCCCGGGTCGGAGCATAAAGCAGTCACTCATCCTGACACCAGCCCCCCAAACAAAAACCCCGCCGGATCGCTCCGGCGAGGTTCTTCATTTCGGCAAAAGCCTGAAACGGCGATCAGTCGTCGGTGCCCTGCTTCTTCAGCGCCGCGCCGAGGATGTCGCCGAGCGAGGCGCCGGAGTCGGTCGAGCCGTACTGGGCAACCGCTTCCTTCTCCTCGGCGATTTCCAGCGCCTTGATCGAAACGTTGATCTTGCGCGTCTTTTTGTCGAAGAGCGTGACGCGGGCATCCACCTTCTGGCCGACGGAGAAACGCTCGGGGCGCTGCTCGTCGCGGTCGCGCGACAGGTCGGAACGCTTGATGAAGGCGTCGACATCGTGGTCGACCAGCTTCACCTCGACGCCGCCGTCCTTCACGCCGGTCACTTCGCAGGTCACCACGGCGCCCTTGCGCAGGTCGCCGGAAGCGGCTGCCTCGCCCACGGCGTCATGGCCGAGCTGCTTGATGCCGAGCGAGATGCGCTCCTTCTCGACGTCCACGTCGAGAACCTGAGCCTTCACCATCTCGCCGCGCTTGTACTCCTCGATCACCTGCTCGCCGGGGCGGTTCCAGTCGAGGTCGGACAGGTGGACCATGCCGTCCACTTCGCCTTCCAGACCGATGAACAGACCGAACTCGGTCTTGTTCTTGACCTCGCCCTCGACGACGGAGCCGACCGGATGGTTGCGCTCGAACACTTCCCACGGATTCTCCAGCGTCTGCTTGAGACCGAGCGAGATGCGGCGCTTGACCGGATCGACCTCGAGAACCACGACCTCGACTTCCTGCGTCGTCGACAGGATCTTGCCGGGGTGCACGTTCTTCTTCGTCCAGGACATTTCCGAAACGTGGATCAGGCCCTCGATGCCCGGCTCCAGCTCCACGAAGGCGCCGTAGTCGGTGATGTTGGTGACGCGGCCCATGACCTTCTTGCCGAGCGGGTACTTGCCGCCGATGCCGTCCCACGGATCGGCTTCGAGCTGCTTCATGCCCAGCGAGATGCGGTGCGTTTCCTGGTTGATGCGGATGATCTGCACCTTGACCGTCTGACCGATGTTGAGGATCTCGGTCGGATGGTTGACGCGGCGCCATGCCATGTCGGTGACGTGCAGCAGGCCGTCGATGCCGCCCAGGTCAACGAACGCACCGTAATCGGTGATGTTCTTGACCACGCCTTCGACCACCTGGCCCTCTTCGAGGTTCTGGACGATCTCGGAACGCTGCTCTGCGCGGCTCTCTTCGAGAACCGTGCGGCGCGAAACGACGATGTTGCCGCGGCGCTTGTCCATCTTCAGGATTTCGAAGGGCTGCGGGGTGTGCATCAGCGGGGTGACGTCGCGGATCGGACGGATGTCGACCTGCGAACGCGGCAGGAAGGCCACGGCGCCGTCCAGATCGACGGTGAAGCCGCCCTTGACCTGGTTGAAGATGAAGCCTTCGACGCGCTCGCCCTTGGCGAACTTCTCTTCGAGCTTGACCCAGCTTTCCTCGCGGCGCGCCTTCTCGCGCGACAGCATGGCCTCGCCCAGCGCGTTTTCGATGCGCTCGACATAGACCTCGACCTTGTCGCCGACCTTGAGTTCGCTTTCCTTGCCCTTCGCGCCGAATTCCTTCAGCGGCACGCGGCCCTCGACCTTCAGGCCGACGTCGATGATGGCCATGTCCTTTTCGATGGCCGTGACCACGCCCTGGACAACGGCGCCTTCAGCGGCGTCGCGTTCGGTGAAGGATTCTTCGAGAAGGCTCGCGAAATCTTCGCGAGACGGATTGAGTTCTGACATTGATGCTCCTGAAATGCCCCCTTGTCGCGGGGCTGGCGCCGGTGGTTTGCGTTGCGTTCTGCCTTCCCCGGCATCCGAGCTGTTGGCTCAAGGGCCACTTTCGCGGCCGATCCGGCGCATGAGAATGCGGGTTCAGGCGGTTTTCAGTCTGCGTTTGCGCGGCTGGCAAGCCTCTCGTCGATGATGGCTTTTGCCGCGCGAAACGCCGTCTCTATATCCATTTCGCTCGTATCGAGCAAGTGTGCGTCTTCCGCGGGCCGCAAAGGGCTTGCCGCGCGCGCCGTGTCGCGCGCGTCGCGGCGTTTGATGTCGGCCAGGATTCCGGCATAGTCGGCGTCGCCGCCATTGGCCTCGATTTCGCGCCAGCGCCGCGTCGCGCGCACCTCCGGCGTTGCGATCACATAGAGCTTCACATCCGCCTTGGGGCACACCACCGTGCCGATGTCGCGCCCGTCGAGCACGGCGCCGGGCGGGGTCGCCGCGAAGGTGCGCTGCTTGTCCACGAGGATGGCGCGCACGGTGGGCATCACCGCCACCTTCGAGGCCGCTTCCCCGATGCCATGCGCCGAAAGTACGCCGCGGTCGAGGCCCGCAAGGTCGAGCGCTCGCGCCGCCGCCTCGGCCACTGCCACGTCGTCGAGCGGCTGGTCCGATGCAAGAAGCGCCCGCGCGACACCGCGATAGGTGAGCCCGGTGTCCAGATGGTGCAGCCCGTAATGGGCCGCGATGCGGCGCGCCAGCGTGCCCTTGCCGGAGGCGGCGGGTCCGTCGATGGCGATGGTGAGAAGGTCGGCCATCGCTCAGACCGACCGCGTGATGCCGCCGTCGATGCGGATGTTCTGGCCGGTGATGTAGCTCGCGGTATCGCCGGCGAGGAACAGGGCGAGGTCGGCCACCTCCTCCGCATGGCCATAGCGGCCCATGGGAATGCGCGTGCGCCGGTCTTCCTTTTCCGGCAGGGAATCGATGAAGCCCGGCAGGATGTTGTTCATGCGGATGTTCTCGCCCGCATATTTGTCGGCGAAGAGCTTGGTGAAGGCGGCAAGCCCCGCCCGGAACACGCCCGATGTCGGGAACATAGCCTCCGGCTCGAAGGTGGCATAGGTGGATATGTTGACGATGGAGCCCGATTTCTGCGCTTGCATGATGGGTGTCACGAGCCGCGTCGCGCGCACCACGTTGAGCAGGTAAAATTCCATGCCCGTGTGCCAGTCCTCGTCGGAAATCTCCAGCACCGGCCCCTTCGGCCCGTGGCCGGCGCCGTTGATCAGCGCGTCGATGCGTCCGAAGCGCTCCATGGTGAGCTCGGTGAACCGGGTCAGGTCCTCCACCGAGCGGTTGGAGCCGGTGAAGCCCAGCCCGCCCAGCTCATTGGCCAGCGCCTCGCCCTTGCCCGAGGAGGAGAGAATGGCGACGGAGTAGCCGTTCCCGGCAAGCTTGCGGGCGGCTGCCGCCCCCATGCCGCTGCCGCCGGCCACGATCATTGCGACTTTTCCGGTGCTCATGGTGCTTTCCTCTCCTGTCTCGTCTCGTTTTATTGGAACCGCGCGCCGAGGCGCTGCATCAGCCCGGTGAAATCGGGGAAGCTGGTGGCGATCATGGCCTGGTCGTCCACGGTCACCGGCTTTTCGGCCGCAAGCCCCATCACCAGGAAGCTCATGGCGATGCGGTGGTCGAGATGCGTTTCCACCGTGCCGCCGCCGAGCCCCTTGCCGCCCGGCCGTCCGGTCACCTTCAGCGTCGCCTCGCCTTCCACGCAGTCAACGCCATTGGCCTTCAGCCCGTTGGCAACGGCTGAAAGCCGGTCCGATTCCTTGACGCGGAGCTCTTCCAGCCCCTGCATCAGCGTGTCGCCTTCCGCAAAGCTCGCCGCCACGGCCAGCACGGGATATTCGTCGATCATGGAAGGCGCGCGCTCGGCGGGCACGGTCACGCCCTTCAGTTCCGAGCCGCGCACCCGCAGATCCGCCACGTCTTCACCGCCGGCGTTGCGCCGGTCGAGGAATTCGATGTCGGCGCCCATTTCCAGTAGGGTGTCGATCAGGCCGGTGCGGGTGGGGTTCATCAGGATGTTCTCGATCACGATGTCCGACCCCGGCACGATCAGCCCCGCCACCAGCGGGAAGGCGGCGGAGGAGGGGTCGCCCGGCACCGCGATGGTCTGGCCGGTAAGCTTGGGCTGGCCCTCGATGCGGATATGGCGCACGCCGTCCGCATCCGTTTCCACCTCGAGCGCGGCGCCGAAGCCGATGAGCATCTTCTCGGTGTGGTCGCGCGTCGCCACGGGTTCGATCACCGTGGTGACGCCGGGCGTGTTGAGCGCGGCCAGAAGCACGGCGGATTTCACCTGCGCGGAAGGCATCGGCACGCGGTAGCTGATGGGCGTGGCGTGTTTGGGCCCGCGCAGCGTGATCGGCAGGCGGTCGCCGGCTTCTGCCTCGAGCACCTGCATGCCCATGAGCCTGAGCGGATCGAGCACGCGCGCCATCGGACGCTTGGAGAGAGAGGCGTCGCCGATGAACCGCGTCGTCATGTCATAGCTGCCGACAAGGCCCATGGTGAGCCGTGCGCCCGTGCCCGCATTGCCGAAATCGAGCGGTTCGGCGGGTTCGATGAGGGCGCCGTTGCCGGTGCCGTTGACGATCCATTCGTCGCCGCGTTGCTCGATTGCAGCGCCCATGGCGCGCATGGCAGCGCCCGTGCGCAAAACGTCTTCACCCTCCAGAAGGCCGGTAATGCGCGTTTCGCCGGCGGCAAGCCCGCCGAACATCAGCGAGCGGTGCGAGATCGATTTGTCGCCTGGAACCCGGGCGCGGCCCGAAAGGGCGGGAGACTTGGCGGCGCTGAGCGGGCGCGGTTGCGAATCGTGCATGACATGGTCCTTGCGGAAGGCGGCCAGGCCTTTCGAAAATCGGCCGCCGGTTCTGGAAATAGCGGTTGAGGCTCTAGCATGATGGCGTGTGCCGGTCATCCCCCGGTTGACGTCTGGCGCAGGAACGGTTTCAAAGGAGATGAGCTCTCGGGAGGAGAACGCATTCCCGTGTGCTTATTATGCTTTGACAGGTGCGCTCCTTGCCGTTAAGGGGACGAAAATTTCAGGAAAAGGCATAGGGCGCTTAAGCGTCGGCCACGACGAGCCGTCGCTGGCTGGGCCGACCGCAAGACGATGAGGCAGCAAGGTGGCAAAACCGGAACTCGGAACAAAACGCATTTGCCCTGAAACGGGCCGTAAGTTCTACGATCTGAACAAGGATCCGATCGTGTCGCCCTATACGGGCCAGTCCTATCCGCGCAGCTATTTTGACGCGGTGAGCGATTCTTCCGTGAATGAGGAAGAGGAGGTCGAGGACAAGGAGTTGGATTCGGAAGAGGAAGAAGGTGCTGAAATCGTTTCGCTGGAAGATGCGGACGAGGAAAACAGCTCCGACGGCAAAACCGATCTTCCGGACCTCGACGACGATGAGGACGACGATGTCGACCTCGGCGACGATGATGACGATTCGACCTTCCTTGAGGACGACGAGGACGACGATGACGACGATATGAAGGATCTGATCGGCGTCGGCGACGACGATGAGGATCACTGATCGAGTCATTCGATGGAAGATTTTGCCGCCCGTCACGAGAAATGACGGTAAGGTGAAAAACGGGCTTGATCTTCCTTTCGGGCGAGTCTAGAAGCCGCTCACACGGTTGGCCCGCAAGGGCCGGCCGCACCATCAGCCGGGAACGGCTGCCGGCACAATCCGGACGATGGGGCCATAGCTCAGCTGGGAGAGCGCCTGCATGGCATGCAGGAGGTCAGCGGTTCGATCCCGCTTGGCTCCACCAAATCTTCCTCAGATACGATAGATTTGCGTCCTTTCGGGGCACCGGTTTCCTTTTTCTCCGGCCTTTGGCTTTTGCTGGCCGAAGGCTTGCGAAATCGCGAATCGCACCTATCTTGAAGCCACTTCAGTATCGGAGACGCAATCGACATGGACATGACCCGCGCTGCCTTCGCCCGTTTGGTTCCGCTGCGAGAAGTCCTGTCCAATGCCTGCATCCGTTTCCCTGTCCGCCTTGTCCTGGTCCACGCCTGACAACACGCCGCTTTTCACTGACCTCAATCTGACCTTCGGTGTGGAGCGCACCGGTATCGTCGGGCGCAATGGCACCGGCAAGAGCACGCTTCTGCGCCTGATCGCGGGTGATCTGCGCCCGGCTTCCGGCCAGATGCGCATAAGCGGCGCCATGGCGATGATGCGGCAGGATGCGATGGAGCATTCCGGCGATACCATTGCCGATCTGTTTGGCGCACGGCAAGCGCTTGCGCTGCTCGACCGGGCCGAGGCGGGACTGGCCTCCGCCGACGAACTGGCCGATGCGGATTGGACATTGCCGGCGCGGATAGAAACCGCGCTACTGCGCTGCGATCTATCGGCTTTGCCGCAGACCCCGCTGGCCACCTTGTCCGGGGGACAGCGCAGCAGGGCGGCCCTGGCAGGACTTATCCTGGCGGAGCCGGATTTCCTGCTTCTCGATGAACCGACGAACAATCTGGACCGCGCGGGGCGAAGGGCGGTAATCGACCTCATTCGGGGATGGACGCAAGGCGCAATCATTGTCAGTCATGATCGCGAGCTCCTGGAGGAGATGGATGCGATTGTCGAACTGACCTCGCTGGGCGCAACCCGGTATGGAGGCAATTATACGGCTTTCCGCCAACAGAAGGATACCGAGCTCGACGCGGCGGTGCGCGACCTCGCCCACGCGGAAAAAAACCGTACCGAGGCGGCTCGCCGCGCCCAGCAGGCGGCCGAGCGGAAGGCGCGCAAGGACAGCGCCGGGCAAAAGGCACGCAAAAAAGGCGACCAGCCGAAAATCCTCTTGGATGCCGCCAAGGGGCGGGCGGAAGCATCAGGCGGGGCGGGAGCCCGCTTGCGCGATGCGAGGCGCGATGCGGCGGGGGAGGCATTGTCCCTTGCCCGCGAGAGGATC
>LUYR01000248.1 GCA_001603335.1 Rhodospirillales bacterium Alpha_05
GCGTCGCCAGCACGTAGCCCTGGCCGATGCCGGCGTTCAGGGTTTCGCCCGGCAGCCAGGGCTGGCCGTTGAAGGCGCGCTTCCAGGCACGGTCGGGAATCACCCCACCGACCTCGTTGGGCAGATCGATGCCGAGCGGCGCGCCGAGGCCGAAGCGCCGCGACACCTCGGCGATGCGGTCGATGCCGACGCGGCGCGCGACTTCGTAGAAATAGACGTCGCAGGAATGCTGGAGCGCCTCGACCATGTTGACGGTGCCGTGGCCGGTCTTTTTCCAGCAGTGGAAGCGGTGCGAGCCCAAATCGACGTGGCCGGGGCAGAACACCGTCTGCTCCGGTGCGATCACCCCGGCCTCGAGCGCCGCGATCGCCACCATCGTCTTGAACGTCGAGCCGGGCGGGAACTGGGCGGAAATGCACTTGTTGCGCAGCGGCGAGCGTTCGTTGTTGATCAGCGCGTTCCACTCGTCGCCGGTCAGGCCGCGGTTGAAGGCGTTGGGGTCGAAGGTCGGCGTGGAGGCCATCACCAGCACTTCGCCGGTGTGCACATCCATCACCACCGCCGCCGCGCTCTCCTCGCCGATCTGGTCGACGGCGAACTGTTGCAGATCTAGGTCGATGGTCAGGGTGAGGTCGACGCCGGGCGTGCCTTCCTTGCGCTCGAGCTCGCGGATCACCCGGCCGAGGGCGTTGACCTCGACCTTGAAGTTGCCGCCCTTGCCGCGCAGCGCGAGGTCGTAGACCTTCTCGATCCCGGCCTTGCCGATGCGGAAGCCGGGAAGCTCCAGCAGCGCCTCGCCGGTAAGATCGCGCTCGGAGACCCCCGAGACGTAGCCCAGCACCTGCGCGCCGCGCTCGGCGTAGGGGTAGAACCGGGTCAGGCCTTCGTCGATCACCACGCCCGGCAGGTCGGGCGCGTTGATCTGGATCTGCGCCATTTCCTCCCAGGTGAGGTTTTCCTTCACCTGCACCGGCATGAACGCGCGCTTGCGCTCGACCTCGCGGCGGATGCGGCGCTTGTCGGCGTCGGTGAGGGGAATCACCATGCCGAGGGCGTCCAGCGTCTGGCCGAGATCGGGGGTCTGCTCGCGCACCACGAGGACGCGGAAGTTCTGGCGGTTGACCGCCATCTCGCGACCGAAGCGGTCGGTGATCAGGCCGCGCGGCGGCGGCAGCAAGCGCATGCTGATGCGGTTTTCGTCGGCGAGGATGCCGTAACGCTCCGCCTCGATCACCTGGAGGTAATACATCCGCCCGGCGAGGGCGACGGTGAGCGCCGCCTGGCCGCCCGCGAGCAGGGCGGTGCGGCGGGTGAAGAGCTTGCCCCGTTCGCTGTCGCGCGCGCTGCTCATGGTTCCTCCACCAGCAGGCGTTCGAGCAAAATGCAGATGCCGTAGGTCACCGGGAACACCACCACGCCGAGCAGCGCCGACATCAGCACCTGGCCGATCGGCGCGATCACGCCGAGGATCAACGCCGCGAGAACCCACGACAGCACCGCCGCCGCCAGGGAAATCAGGATGAACCCCCACCAGTGGAAGACCAGCGGCTTGCCAAGGAACAGGCGCGCCTGCGGCGTCACCGCGGCGCGGGTGAGCAGAAGGATCAAGGTGCCGAGGCCGAGCGGCACGCCGGTGACCAGGTCCTGCATCAGGCCGATGACGAAGGCCGAACCCATGCCGAACAGCAGCGGGCGGTGCACCGCCCAGAAGAACACCACGCCGAGGGTGAACATCGGCATCATCGAGTTGAGACGCGGCACGTGGGTCTGCGTCGCCATCAGCAACGCGGCGATGAACGCGGTGAGAAACGGCAAAGTCTGGCGGATCGCGAGATCGCACTTCTGCCGAAAGGTCTTTTCAATAATCACCCGCGTAACCCTCACTCAACGCTTGGTGCGACCGCGTCACGGCTCGGCGGCGTCCGCAGGGGTTTGAAGCTGCGGCGCCCCGTCGGGGTTGGGCTGCTGGCTGTCCTTCAGCCGCTGCGCCTTGCCTTTTTCGCGCGCCGCCTTCAAGGCCTCGGCCTGTGCGGCGCGGGATTCCTCGTCGAGACTGCCGAGAATCCCCGAAAGTCCATAATCCACGAGCCGGACGATCTCGAGCCGGTCGCGGTCCATGAACGGCTGCACCCGGATCACCGTGTCGTCCACCGACGACACCACCCCCACCGGAATTCCCGGCGGGAACGCACCGGCATGCCCCGAGGTGACCACCCGGTCGCCGGGCGAAACCCGCGCGCCGGCGGGCACGTAGATCAGGCGCGGCTTCTCGGTGTTGTTGCCGGCGAGGATCGCGCGGGTGCGGGTGTTCTCGATCACCACCGGAATCCGCGAGGTGATGTCGGTGATCAGCACCACCCGCGAGGCCCGTTGGCCGACCTGCGCGACGCGGCCCACCAGCCCGTCGCCCGAAAGCACCGCCATACCCTTACGCACCTTGGCCTGACTGCCCGCGGCGATCAGCACGCTGTGGGCGAACGCGCCGCCGGTATCGCCCATCACCCGGATGGTGAACGAGCGCGAATCCGGCAGCGGCACGTAGTCGGTGAGGCCCTGGAGCTCGGCGTTTTCCGCCTCCAGCCGCCGCGCCATGTCGCGCCAGCGCAGGAGCTGCTCGTTATCCTCGCGCAGGCGCGCGTTCTCGGCGCGCAGGTTGGCGAGGTCGCGCACGTTCTCGGCAATCTCCGAAATCGCCCCGGCGGGCTGAGAGAGCGCACGGATCACCGGCGCCATCGCGTCGACAACGATCGTCCGCGCCCGCTCCACCAGGATCGTGTCGGCCTTGCCGAGCAGCATCAGCGCGAACGCCGCCACCACCAGCGCCACGAAGGCGAAACGCTGGAACACCAGTCTGGCGGTCTGCCAACGGCCGGATACGGCGCTGGGTTTCACGCGCGGAACTCCCTCGGTCTGGTCTCAAGTCGCGATGCGTGCAGCCCAAAGCCTCCCGCGCGTACCCTCAATCCGCTCAGTACATCCGCGAGAGAACGTTGCGGAAGGTCTTGGGGTTGTCGAGCGCGCGGCCGGTGCCGAGCGCAACGCAGGTCAAGGGATCGTCGGCGATCGACACCGGCAGCCCGGTGGCGTGGCGCAGGACGAAGTCGAGGTTCGACAGCAGCGCGCCGCCGCCGGTGAGCACGATGCCCTTGTCGACGATATCCGCCGCGAGTTCCGGCGCGGTGTGCTCGAGAGCCACCTTGACCGCGTCGATGATCTGGCTCACCGGCTCGGCGAGGCTCTCGGCGATCTGCCGTTCGGAGAGGACGATCTCCTTCGGCACGCCGTTCATCAGGTCGCGGCCCTTGATCTCCATGGTCCGGCCCTCGCCGTCTTCCGGCGGGCAGGCGGAACCGATTTCCTTCTTGATCCGCTCCGCCGAGCTTTCGCCGACGAGCAGGTTATGATTGCGACGGATATAGCCGATGATCGCTTCGTCCATCTTGTCGCCGCCGACCCGCACCGAGCGCGCATAGACGATGCCGCCGAGCGAAAGCACCGCCACTTCGGTGGTGCCGCCACCGATGTCGACGACCATCGAGCCGGTCGGCTCGGTCACCGGCAGGCCGGCGCCGATCGCGGCGGCCATCGGTTCCTCGATCAGCATCACGCTGCGCGCGCCCGCCGCCTCGGCGGACTCCTGAATCGCGCGGCGCTCCACGGCGGTCGAACCCGAGGGAACGCAGATCACCACCATCGGGGAGGCGAAGCTGCGGCGATTGTGCACCTTGCGGATGAAGTGCTTGATCATCTCTTCGGCGACCTGGAAGTCGGCGATCACGCCATCGCGCAACGGCCGGATCGCCTGGATCGAGCCCGGCGTACGGCCGAGCATCAGCTTGGCCTCCTCGCCCACCGCCAGCACATGGGTGCGGCCGCGTTCCTCGGCGATCGCAACCACCGAAGGCTCGTTGAGGACGATCCCCTTACCCTTCACGTAAACCAGCGTATTGGCAGTGCCCAGATCGATGGCGATGTCGCTCGACAGCCATCCCGTCAGCCTGGAAAACATTCGTCCTCGCTTTATACCTCTAACGCCCGAGGCGTACTTGACGACAGGAAACGTCCGCCTCATCAACCCAGCCGCGCGATACACCCGCGCGCACCCTCGACCGAAAATGCCGGGGAGACGGACCCCGGCATTCTTAGCACATGTTTCCTGCAATGGCAGAGGCGATTTTCATTTTCTACGATTTCCCGAAACCGCGGGACGCCAGGACTTTGCCTCACGCCCCGCGGTTGCGGGTGGATTAGACGGCGATCCCGTCGGGGACGGTCTTTTCGCGCTTCACCAGAAGTTTATTCAACGCATGGATGTAGGCCTTAGCCGAAGCGACCATGGTGTCGGTGTCCGCGCCCTGGCCATTGACCGATTTGCCGTTCTCCCGCAGGCGCACGGTCACCTCGGCCTGGGCGTCGGTGCCCTTGGTCACGGCGGACACCTGATAGAGCTCGAGCACCGACTCATGCGGCACCATGTCGCGGATCGCCCTGAAGATCGCATCGACCGGACCGTCGCCGGTACCGTCGCGCGACTCGACCACGCCGTCGATCTCGAGGGTCATCTTGGCATGCGGCGGGCGATTTGCGGTGCCGCAGCGCAGGTCGAGCTCGACCAGCTTGATCCGGTCGTTGGCGCGCACCGCGGTGTCGTCGACGATCGCGGCGATGTCCTCGTCGAACACCTCCTTCTTCATGTCGGCGAGATCCTTGAAGCGGCTGAACGCATCGTTGACCGCGTTGTCGCCCAGATCGCCGTAGCCCAATTCCACCAGCTTCTGGCGGAACGCGGCGCGGCCGGAGTGCTTGCCCAGCACCAGGGTCGAGCGCGACAGACCGATGGATTCGGGCGTCATGATCTCGTAGGTGCCCGCGTGCTTCAGCATGCCGTCCTGGTGGATGCCGGACTCATGGGCGAAGGCGTTGGCACCGACGATCGCCTTGTTCGGCTGGATCGCGAAGCCGGTGATCGTCGAGATCATCCGCGACATCTTGGTGATCGCCTCGGTCTTGATCTCGGTGGTGAAGTTCATCGTGTCGGCGCGGGTTTTGATCGCCATCACGATCTCTTCCATCGCCGCGTTGCCGGCGCGTTCGCCGAGGCCGTTGATCGTGCACTCGATCTGCCGCGCGCCCGCGCGCACCGCCGCCAGCGAGTTCGCCACCGCCAGGCCCAGGTCGTTGTGGCAGTGCACCGAGAAGATCGCCTTGTCGGCGTTCGGCACCCGCTCCATCACCATCTTGATCAAGGCCGCGTATTCGTCGGGCAGAGCATAGCCGACGGTATCGGGAATGTTGATCGTCGACGCACCCGCGGCGATCGCCGCCTCGACGCAGCGGCAGAGGAAGTCGTGCTCGGTGCGCGAGCCGTCTTCCGCCGACCATTCGACATCGTCCACCAACGACCGCGCGAAGGAGACGGATTCCTTCACCCGCTCCAGTACCGCCTCGGGCGCCATCTGGAGCTTGTACTGCATGTGCAGCGGGCTGGTGGAAATGAAGGTGTGGATGCGCTTCCTGGGTGCGGGTGCGATCGCCTCGGCGCAGCGCGCGATGTCGCCCTTGGTGGCGCGCGACAAGCCGCAGATCACGCTCGACTTCGAGCGCTCGGCGATCGCCTTCACCGCTTCGAAGTCGCCGATCGAGGCAATCGGGAAGCCCGCCTCGATCACGTCCACGCCCATCGCCTCCAAGCCTTCGGCGACGCGCAGCTTTTCTTCCAAGTTCATCGACGCGCCGGGCGACTGCTCGCCGTCGCGCAAGGTGGTGTCGAAAATCACGACGCGATGGTTGTCGCCGATGGCGACGGGGGATCGATCTACGCCGGTGGCGGCGGGATTCTGGGTGGTCATGATGGCAGCTCCTGCTTCGGTCTGGGCTTCAAAAGGCACGCGCGACGGTGGTTTTTATCCCCTGAACGCCGGGTGCACGAAGCAAACCTCAGACCGCCCAGGGGCTGATAAGTCGCAGGGCCAGAAGAAGGAGGAGAAGCGAGGACAGGGGGAACACCCACGCAGGCGCGGATGCCCGGGGAACTGCCCGTGCCTTCCGATTTGCCGTGTGGTCGATGCGATGGGTCACCGCGTTCTCGCCCCGTTCAGATGAAGTGCGTTGATGTGACCGCATCCCCGACGCATTGGCAAGCACAATTTTTCCGCAGTCGAAGATCGATTTTCCCGAATTGCCAAAAAATAGGACAGCAAGGCTGACAGAAAATCAAAAGAAATGCGGAGGGACTCAGTCCCTCCGCACCTCCCATTTGTTTTGTTTTTGCGCGATAGCGCGACCATTCATCACGCGGCGTGACGGTCGATCGCCGCTTCGCGGCAAAAACCAAACTTGCGGGATGCAAGGGCCTTTCGGCCCTTGCCGGGTTCGGGCAGAGCCCGACCTTTCCCCAAAACCTTAGTTCTTCGCCTTGTCGACGAGCTTGTTCTTGGCGATCCACGGCATCATGTCGCGGAGTTTCTGGCCGACGGCTTCGATCGGGTGTTCCGACCAGAGGCGGCGGGTGGCCTTGAACGACGGCTGGCCGACGGCGCATTCCGCCATCCAGTCGCGGACGAAGCGGCCGGTCTGGATGTCGTCGAGGACTTCCTTCATCCGCGCCTTGACCTCGGGGCCGACGACGCGCGGGCCGGAGACGTAGTCGCCGTATTCCGCGGTGTTGGAGATCGAGTAGCGCATGTTGGCCATGCCGCCTTCGTACATCAGATCGACGATCAGCTTCACTTCGTGCATGCACTCGAAGTAGGCCATTTCCGGCTCATAGCCGGCTTCGACGAGGGTTTCGAAGCCCGCGCGGATCAGGCTGGTGAGGCCGCCGCAGAGCACCGCCTGCTCGCCGAACAGGTCGGTTTCGCATTCCTGGCGGAAGGTGGTCTCGATGATGCCCGAGCGACCGCCGCCGATGGCGGAGGCGTAGGACAGGCCGAGGTCCATGGCATTGCCGGAGGCGTCCTGCGCCACGGCGACGAGGCAGGGCACGCCCGCGCCGCGCAGGTATTCGCCGCGCACGGTGTGGCCCGGGCCCTTCGGCGCGACCATGATCACATCGAGGTCGGCGCGCGGCTCGATCAGGTTGAAGTGGACATTGAGGCCATGGGCGAAGAACAGCGCCGCACCCTGCTTCAGGTTGTCCTTGAGGTCGGTCTTGTAGATCTCGGCCTGGAGTTCGTCGGGGGTGAGCATCATCACCACGTCGGCCCACTTGGCGGCTTCGGCGGGGGTCATCACCTTGAGGCCGGCGGCTTCGGCCTTTTTCGCCGAGGCGGACCCGGCACGCAGCGCGACGCAGACTTCCGCAACGCCCGAATCCTTGAGGTTGAGGGCGTGGGCGTGGCCCTGGCTGCCGTAGCCGACGACCGCGACCTTCTTCTTCTTGATCAGGTCGACGTCGGCATCGCTATCGTAATAGACGCGCATCGGAATGCACCTTTCAGAGTTCAAGTTGACGTGAATCTCGGCAGAACAGCGCCGGGGGTATTAGAGGGAGTCCATCCCACGGGAGATGGCGGCCACGCCGGTGCGCGACACGTCGATCAGGCCCAAGGGCTCCATGAGACGGATGAAGGCATCGAGCTTGCCGGTCTTGCCGACGATCTCGAAGACGAAGGATTCGTTGGTGGAGTCCACCACGCGGGCGCGGAAGATGTCGGCGATGCGCAGGGATTCGACGCGGCGCTCTCCGGTGGAGGCGACCTTGACCAGCGCCAGCTCACGCTGCACCGAGGGGCCGTCGGAGGTGAGGTCGCGGACGCGGTGGATCGGCACGAGGCGGCCGAGCTGCGCCTTGATCTGCTCGATCACCATCGGCGTGCCGGTGGTGACGATGTTGATGCGCGACAGGCGCTCGCGGTGGTCGACTTCCGACACCGTCAGGCTCTCGATGTTGTAGCCGCGGCCCGAGAACAGGCCGATCACCCGCCCGAGCACGCCCGCTTCGTTGTCCACCAGCACCGCGATGGTGTGGGATTCGCTCAGTTCGCTGATCTGCGTCACGTTGGTTCCCCTCATCACACCAACCCCTTGCCCGCTTCGGTCACCGCCGGGCCGCGCCCGCCGACGAGTTCGCCCAGGAGCATGTTGTCGTGGGTCGCGCCGGAGGGAATCATCGGGAAGCAGTTTTCGAACGGGTCGACGCGGACGTCCACCAGCACCGGGCCGGGGGTTTCGATCATCCGCGTGATCGTGGCGTCGAGCTCGGCCGGGTTCGACACCACCATGCCGGTGGCGCCGAAGGCGTCGGCGAGCTTGACGATGTCGGGCAGGGCCTCGGTGTGGCTCTCCGAATAGCGGCTACCGTGCAGGAGTTCCTGCCACTGCCGCACCATGCCCATGTAGCAGTTGTTGAGGATGAACACCTTCACCGGCAGCTGATACTGCACCGCCGTGGCGATCTCCTGCATGTTCATCATGAACGATGCCTCGCCCGCGATGCAGACGACCAGGCTTTCCGGATGCGCGATCTGCACGCCGAGCGCCGAGGGGAAGCCGTAGCCCATGGTGCCGAGACCGCCCGAGGTCATCCAGTGCTGCGGCTGGTCGAACGGGAAGTGCTGCGCCGCCCACATCTGGTGCTGGCCGACCTCGGTGGTGATGTAGGTGTCGAGGTGCTTGCTGAGCTCGTGCAGGCGCTTGATCGCGAGTTGCGGCTTGATCACGGTGTCGGACGCGCCGAAGGCGAGGCACTTCCTGGCGCGCCAGGTGTCGATCTGCCGCCACCACTGGGTCAGCGCCTCGGCGTCGGGGCGGTAGCCTTGAGCCTCCCACACCACCCGCATGTCGGCGATCACCGAGCCCGCGTCGCCGATGATCGCGATGTCGGAGTGGACGTTCTTGTTGATCGAGGCGGCGTCGACGTCGACGTGGATGATCTGCGCGTTCGGCGCGAAGCCGTCGATCTTGCCGGTGACGCGGTCGTCGAAGCGCGCGCCGATCGCCACCATCACGTCGCAGCCATGCATCGCGAGGTTGGCTTCATAGGTGCCGTGCATGCCGAGCATGCCGAGGAACTGGGAATCCGAAGCCGGGAACGCCCCCAGGCCCTGGAGGGTGAGGGTGATCGGGTAGCCGGTGGCATGAACGAGGTCGGCGAGCGCGGCGCAGGCCGCCGGGCCGGAGTTGACCACGCCGCCGCCGCAATAGAACACCGGGCGCTTGGCCGAGGCCATCAGCGCCACCGCCTTCTCGATCTGCGTGGCATCGCCCTTGACCGGCGGGCGGTACGACTTGTGGCGCACCTGCTCGGCCTGGATGTAGGTGCCCTCGGCGACCTGGACGTTCTTCGGCAAATCCACGACCACCGGGCCGGGACGGCCGGTGCGCGCGACGTGGAAGGCTTCGTGCATCACCCCCGCGAGGGTTTCCACGTCCTTGACCAGATAATTGTGCTTGGTGCAGGGCCGGGTGATGCCGGTGGTATCGGCCTCCTGGAAGGCGTCGGTGCCGATCAGCTGGGTCGGAACCTGGCCCGAGAGGCACACCAGCGGCACGGAATCCAGCAACGCGTCGAGCAGGCCGGTGACCGCATTGGTCGCGCCGGGGCCGGAGGTGACCAGCACCACGCCGACCTTGCCGGTGGAGCGGGCATAGCCCTCCGCCGCGTGCACCGCCGCCTGTTCGTGGCGGGTGAGGATGTGGCGGATCCGGTTCTGCTTGAAGATCGCGTCGTAAAGCGGAAGTACGGCGCCGCCCGGATAGCCGAATACGACCTCTACGCCCTGGTCGACCAAGGCCTTGAGGACAATTTCCGCTCCGGTCATGCGCTGCTGCAACATCCGTTTGGCTCCATTGATTTCACACATCGAGACGGACCCCGGCGACCGCCGGGCCGCAAAAGAGCATCCTACTTATGAAATCGATGAGCCAGGGTCAATCAAAACCGTAAACAACCGAAAAGATTTTTGGCCGCCATGGCAAGATTGTTACTCATCTCGCCCCTCGGGCGCGGAACTCTTGCGGCCCCCGGCGCGGCGCGACCTTAGGATTTCTGCGACTTTTCCAAGGACTTCCGGCGACTCGGGGAGGTCGTGGGGAGGCCTCAGCACCACGTCCGGGTTGAACTGGTGGCGGAACCATGTCTTCTGGCGTTTGGCGTAGTTGCGGGTTTCACGCTTCGCCCGCTCCACCGCCGCCGGAACCTCCATCTCGCCCTTGAGCGCCGCCATCAGCGCACGGGTGCCGAGGCCGCGGCAGACCGGCGCGTCCGGCGAGATCCCCGCCGCCATCGCCACCTCCACCTGATGCCACGCGCCGCCGTCGAGCATGGTGTCGAAACGGGCGTCGCAGCGTGCGTAGAGCCACTCCCGCGCCGGATCGAGGACGATCACCACCGGCGGCTTGGCCAAACCGCCGACGTGCGGGTCGGCCTGCCAAGCCGAGAGCGCCCGACCGGTGTGGCGCGCCACTTCCATCGCGCGGATCATCCGCTGACGGTTGGTCGGCGGGATCGCGGCGGCGGAAATCGGGTCGCGCGCGGCGAGTTCGGCGGCGAAGGCCGCCGCACCCATCGCGGCGTAGTCCGCCGTTACCGCCTCACGCACCTCGGGCGGGATCTCGGGCACCGGCGCGAGGCCGTCGATCAGCGCGCCCAAATACATCCCGGTGCCGCCGACCACCACCGGCAACCGCCCGTTGGCCCAGATCTCCGGCAACAGGTCGTGCATCCAGCCGAGCCAGCGCCCCGCGGTGCAGGGCGCGTCCGCCCCCAACAGGCCATAGAGGTGATGCGGCACGCCGCCCATCTCGGCCTCGGTCGGGCGCGCGGTGAGGATGGACAAATCGCGATAAACCTGCATGCTGTCGGCGTTGACGACTTCGCCGCCGAATTCCCGGGCGAGCGCCACCGCGAAGGCCGACTTGCCCGACGCGGTCGGGCCCGCCACGACCAGGCAATCGCCGGTTAAACCGCCGCCTTCCGCCCCCGTCGCGAGAGTACCCTTCATGAGCTTCGTCCTTACCCTGATCGCCGCGCCCCGCGTCGAAATCCCCGGTCCCGGTTCGCTCGGGCGCTTTCCCGAAGGCGTGCCGCTGACCGCGAGC
>LUYR01000249.1 GCA_001603335.1 Rhodospirillales bacterium Alpha_05
GGCTGATCACCGGCGCGCCGCGGGTGAGCGCGCAGGGCGCGCCGCGCCGCCTGTGGAATTCGGTGATCGCGGTGGACGCCGAGGGCGAGGTCGGGGCGATCTTCGACAAGACCCACCTCGTGCCGTTCGGCGAATACGTGCCGCTGGGCGGCATCCTGCCGGTGAACAAGATCACCGCCGGACGCACCGACTTTTCGCCCGGGCCCGGCGTGCGCACCGTGCGCCTGCCCGGCACCCCGCCCTACAGCCCGTTGGTGTGCTACGAGGTGATCTTCCCCGGCGCGGTGGTGGACGCCGCCGATCGGCCGGACTGGCTGCTCAACCTCACCAACGACGCCTGGTTCGGCCTCTCGGCCGGTCCGCACCAGCACTTCGCCGCCGCGATCTTCCGCGCCGTCGAGGAGGGCCTGCCCCTGGTGCGCGACGCCAACACCGGCATCAGTGCGGTGGTCGACCCATACGGACGGGTGATCTCCAGCCTCGAGTTGGGTCGGCGGGGCGTTCTCGATTCTCCCTTGCCGAAGCCGCTCTCCGCCACGATCTTTTCGCGAACCGGGAATTTACTCGTGCTTTTCCTTGCAGCGATTTTCGCGTTCGCCGCGAATTTTATCCCAATTCCTTTGCGTCCGAACCTTTCCACGCCCACATAAACGGGGTACGTTCGTTTAGCTGAGGTGATTTGGTTTACCCGTTGACGCTCATACAACCGCATGTTTAGAGTGACGACGCCAAATCCCGCCGTGGACGGGGAACGGGGGGCAGGTTCCAGGAGAGGGAAATGCCGGAAAATCGTGATGAAATTGAAGACGTTGGCCGGTCGCGCGGCTCCTCCAGGGGGCGGACGCCGCAGGGCAATCCCAACCCCGTGGACGTTCATGTCGGCGCGCGCATCCGTTTGCGCCGAACGCTCCTGGGTATGAGCCAGGAGCGCTTGGGCGATGCCCTGGGCCTCACCTTCCAACAGGTCCAAAAGTATGAGAGAGGCACCAACCGGGTGGGCGCGAGCCGACTTTGGGACTTGAGCCGGGTGCTGGACGTACCGGTGAGCTTCTTCTACGAGGACATGACCGAGGACGTGGCGGGCAACAGCCCGCGCCTGATTTCCGGCCTCGCCGAGGAGCCAGACACCGTCGAGGCCGACCCGCTCACCAAGCGCGAGACCCTCGAACTCGTCCGCGCCTACTACCGCATCCAGGACCCCACCGTGCGCAAACGCGTCTTCGATCTCGCCAAGGCTCTCGCCGCTGCCACCGACGGCCTTCCGCACGCCGACGGCCTTCCGCACACCGACGGCTAAGGTTTTTTGTCGGGTCGGCGTTGCATTGCCGCCAAACCGCGCCCAGAGTCTGGTCCTGCCACTTGCTTCACGCGCTCACTTCGGCTACCAGAAGATGCAATCGCGCCGCCCCCGGGGGCGGCGACGGTATTTCGTGAAGTCCGGCCGCCGCGTCGGTTCTTGTCCGTGGCGCGCTCCGCCGTGCGCTGATCGCGCGTTGCCCTAGGAAGGGATTCCGAGATGTTTCAATCCGATTACCTGTTCACCAGCGAGTCCGTCGCCGAGGGCCACCCGGACAAGGTCTGCGACCGGATCTCCGATGCCATCGTCGATACCTTCCTCGCCGCCGACCCCCAGGCGCGCGTCGCCTGCGAAACCCTCGCAACCACCAACCGCATCGTGCTTGCCGGCGAGGTCCGCGGTCCCGCGTCGATCACCCCCGACAAGCTCGAACAAGTGGCGCGCGACGCGGTGAAGGCGATCGGGTACGAACAGGACGGATTCCACCACAACGACTGCCAGGTCGACGTGCTCCTGCACGCCCAGTCGAGCGACATCGCCATGGGCGTGGACGCCGCGGGCAACAAGGACGAAGGCGCGGGCGACCAGGGCATCATGTTCGGCTACGCGGTCGACGAGACGCCGGAGCTGATGCCGGCCCCGATCGTCTACGCCCACAGCATCCTCAAGGACATGGCCGCGGCGCGCCACTCCGGCGAGCGCCCCGAGTTCGGCCCCGACGCGAAGAGCCAGGTGACCCTGCGCTACGAGAACGGCCGCCCGGTCGGCGCGACCTCGGTGGTGGTGTCGACCCAGCATGCCGAGTCCGTCTCGCAGGCCGACATTCGCCGCCTCGTCCGTCCGTTCGTCGAGAAGGTGCTGCCGGAAGGCTGGATGCCGTCGGAAGATGAATTCTACGTCAACCCGACCGGTCGCTTCGTCATCGGCGGCCCGGATGGCGACTGCGGCCTCACCGGTCGCAAGATCATCGTCGACACCTACGGCGGCGCCGCGCCGCACGGCGGCGGGGCGTTCTCGGGCAAGGATCCGACCAAGGTTGACCGTTCCGCGGCCTACGCCGCGCGTTACCTCGCGAAGAACGTCGTCGCCGCCGGTCTCGCCGCGCGTTGCCTGATCCAGGTCTCCTACGCCATCGGCGTGTCGAAGCCGCTGTCGGTTTACGTCGAGACCTACGGCACCGGCAAGGTCGGCGAGAAGGTGTTGAGCGAAGCCTTGCAGCAGCTCATGGATCTGTCGCCGCGCGGCATCCGCGAGCACCTCAAGCTCAACCGCCCGATCTACGCCCGCACCGCCGCCTACGGCCACTTCGGCCGCGCCGCGGAAGAAGACGGCGGCTTCTCGTGGGAACGCTGCGACCTCGTCGACGACCTGCGCAAGCTCCTGGTGTAAACGGGCTCCGATGACTGAGCACGACCTCCCGGCCGAAGCTCGGGAATTCGCCTTCTACGGTCGCCGCAAGGGCAAAGCCCTGCGG
>LUYR01000250.1 GCA_001603335.1 Rhodospirillales bacterium Alpha_05
GCTGCCGTTCTGCGGCCCCGGCGCGGGGCGCGGCGGCGAGATCGAGGCGTTCGCGGTGGCCCCGGTGGTGCCGGAGGAAACCGGCGACGACCGCTCCCTGCTCGCGGTGGAAACCCGCCCCGACGTCAGCCGCACCCAGCTGAGCGCCAAGCTCGCCAACGCCGGTCTCTCGACCCTCACCTACTGGGACATGCGCGCGTTCGCGCCCGACGCCCGCGTCCACCTCATCGAGGTTTCGGGGTTCGTCACCGACGCCGACCCCCGGGTTCAGCGCCTTGCCCACGGCAACGACGAATCCGTTCGATACGTGCGCTGCATCGGCGCCTATGCCACGCCGCTGCATGACGCGCGCTGACGGGCCGCCGGGCTCGTCGCTTCCCCCTCCCGGCACTTCAAGACCAAATCCCCGAAGATATTTTTGAAAGCGAGTAGATGATGACGGCTCCTCTTCCGCGTCCCGGCATTCTGGATATCAAGCCCTACCAGGGCGGTCGCTCCAAGCTGGACGGCGTGGCGCATGTCGCGAAGTTGTCCTCCAACGAGGGGGCGCTCGGCGCCAGCCCGCGTGCCAAGGCGGCGTATCAGGCGATTGCGGCGGAGCTCCATCGATACCCCGACGGCGGCTGCGAGGCCCTGCGCGCCGCGCTGGCGAAGCGTTTCGGCGTTGAGGCGTCGCGCGTGGTGTGCGGCGCCGGGTCGGACGAACTCATCGGCATGCTGATCCATTCCTATGCCGGACCGGGGGATGAGGTTCTCTATCCCGAGTACGGCTTCGCGATGTACCCGATCTATGCGCTCGCCAACGGTGCGACGCCGATCAAGGCGCCCGAAACCAACCTCACCGTGGACGTCGATTCGCTGTTGTCGAAAGTCACCGACAAGACCCGCATCGTCTTCGTCGCTAACCCGAGCAACCCGACCGGCACGATGATCCCGGCGTCGGAGCTCGAGCGCCTGCGCAAGGGCCTGCGCCCCGACATCATCCTCGCGATCGATTCCGCGTACGCCGAGTTCGTCACCCGCAACGACTATTCGCCGGGCACCGAGCTGGTGGCATCCACCGACAACACGGTGATGTTCCGCACCTTCTCGAAGATCTTCGGGATGGGCGCGCTGCGCTTGGGCTGGTGCTATGCGCCCGCCGCGATCGCCGACGTCTTCAACCGCGTGCGCTCGCCGTTCAACGTTTCGGCGGCGGCGCAGGCCGCGGGCGTGGCCGCGCTCGAGGACACCGCGTTCTTCGACCTCTGCCTCGCCCACAACCAGATGTGGCTGCCCTGGCTGACCGAGAAGATCGAGGCCCTCGGCCTCAAGGTCACGCCGTCGTTCGCCAACTTCCTCCTCGTCCACTTCCCCGAGGGCGACGTGCCGAAGGCGGAAGCCGCGCTGGCGCGGCAGGCGGTGCTGGTGCGCCAGGTGGCGGGCTACGGTCTGCCGAACGCCTTGCGCATCTCCGTCGGCACCGAGGACGAAAACCGCCGCGTCGTTGCCGGCCTCACCGAATACAGGGAGGGGGCGGCATGACCCAGGCAAACCTCGAAGCGCCGCTGTTCGATACCGTCGCGTTCGTCGGCATCGGCCTGATCGGCGCGTCGCTGTCGCTCGCGATCCGACGACACGGCCTCGCGCGCCGCACCGTCGCCACGTCGCGGCAGCAGACCACCCTCGATACCGCGCTCCGCCTCGGTATCGTCGATGACGCCTCGACCGACTTGGCCGAGGTGGTGAAGGACGCCGATCTGGTGATGATCTGCGTGCCGGTGGGCGCGTGCGGCGCGGTGGCGAAGGCGATCGCACCGCACTTGAAGCCGGGCGCGATCGTCTCCGACGTCGGCTCGGTCAAGTGCACGGTGATCCGCGACGTCGCGCCGCACCTCCCCGAGGGGGTCGCGTTCGTTCCCGGGCACCCGCTCGCGGGTACCGAGTTCTCGGGGCCCGAGGCGGGCTTCGCCGAGCTGTTCGAACAGCGCTGGTGTGTGTTGACGCCGCTGCCGGAGACCCCGGAAGCGGCTTTGGAGAAGGTTGCGGCAATGTGGCGCGGCGTCGGGTCCAACGTGGACACCCTCGACCCCGAGCATCATGATCGGGTTCTGGCGATCACCTCCCACCTGCCGCACCTGATCGCCTATACCATCGTCGGCACCGCGACCGATCTCGGGACCGACCTGAAGCAGGAAGTGATCAAGTATTCGGCGTCCGGCTTCCGCGACTTCACCCGCATCGCGGCGTCCGACCCGGTGATGTGGCGCGACATCTTCCTCAACAACCGCGAGGCGGTGCTGGAAATCCTCCAGCGCTTCACCGAGGACTTGACCGCGTTGCAGCGGGCGATCCGGCGCGGCGAGGGCGATACGCTGGAGACGCACTTCACCCGCACCCGCGCGATCCGGCGCGGCATCGTCGACGCCAAGCAAGCGTAACGGCAAGGTCCGGGGGCGACCCCGGACCAACCTCGCGGACCGCCATGCCCGAAATCATCCCGATCTCCGACCCCGAAGACCCGCGCATCGCGGGATACCGCGACGTGCGCGAGCGCGACGTCGTCGGTCGCGCGGGGATGTTCGTCGCGGAGGGCGAGGTGGTGCTGAACGCACTCTTGGGCGGCCGCTCGCGCCACGGCGTCGATTCCCTGCTGATCGCCGACAAGCGCCTCGCAACCCTCGCGCCGCTGCTCGCCCGGGTGCCGGGTGGCGTGCCGGTCTACGGTGCTTCGCAGGCGGTGATGGACGCGATCGTCGGCTTCCCCATCCATCGCGGCATTCTCGCCCTCGGGCGGCAGGCCCCCAACCCCGGCCTCGATGAGACGCTCGCGGGGCTGGGCGAGCGGGCGACGGTGGTGGTGCTGTCTGAAATCGCCAACCACGACAACCTCGGCGGCATCTTTCGCAACGCCGCCGCCTTCGGCGTCGACGCGGTGCTGCTCGATTCCGGCTGCTGCGATCCCCTCTATCGCAAGGCGATCCGGGTTTCCGTCGGCGCGGCCCTGGTGGTGCCGACGGTGAAGTGCGGCACCACCCTCGAAATCCTCGAAGCCCTCGCCGCCCACGGCTTCGAGATGCTCGGCCTGAGCCCGCGCGGCGCCGCCGTGCTCGCCGACTACGCCCGCCCCCGCCG
>LUYR01000251.1 GCA_001603335.1 Rhodospirillales bacterium Alpha_05
TCATCGCAATCCGCGGCGGCGGGCGGTGCGTCGGGCAGGGCGAGGATGGTGAAGCCGAGCGGCACCAGCGCGGCGACCAGGAGCCAGACGATCATCCCGTCGCCGCCGATGCGATCGAGCAGGCGACCCGCCGCGACCGACATCAGGATGAAGCTGAGCGATCCCCAGAGCCGCATCCGACCGTAATCCAGGCCGTGCGCGACGACATGGCTGAGCGTGAGGTTGTCGCCTACCGGCATGATCGCGGAGAACGCCGCGCCGGCCATCAGCGACAGGCAGAGCAGCGGCAGGAAACCCTGCGCCAATGGGAACGCCAGCGTCACCGCGAGGGTGGTGAGCGCCAGGGCGAGGAGCACCGGCCGCCGTTTGCCGGTGCGGTCGACGATCTGGCCGACCAGCGGGTTGAAGCCGACCTTAACCCAGAGCTGGGCGGCGACGAGGATGCCGATCTCGGTGGCGGTCAGGCCACGGCTTTTCAGCCACACCGGCCAATACGGCAGTTGCACGCCGACGACCAGATAGAGCGCCGCGTAGAACCCCGCGAACCGCAGCACGCCGGGCTTGAGGGCGGGGATCATCGCTGAGCTGGGCGGAGCTTCACGCCGGGTCCGTGGGCGATGAAAAAGGGATTGGCGAGGCCGGGTTTGCCGTAGCGCAACGGCGCGCCGCTGCTGAAGTCGACCGTGCGACCGCCCGCCGCGATCAGCACCGCGTCGGCGGCGGCGGTATCCCACTCCATCGTCGGCGAGAGGCGTGGGTAGAGGTCGGCTTCGCCCGCCGCGAGCAGGCAGAACTTGAGCGACGATCCGGCGTGGATCGCGTGCGCCACCGCATATCGGGCGATATAGGCGCGGGTCGCGTCGTTCATGTGGGAGCGCGACAGTGCCGCGGTGATCGCCGCATTGTCGGCGGGGCGGCAGGCGAGGGGGCGAAGCGCGCCGAGTTCGTCGGCGGTGAACGGCGGGGTTTCCTCGACCGCGTCGCCCGGCTCGCGCACCCATTGCAGGCGCTGCGACACCGGCGCGTAGACCGCGCCGAGCAGCGGCTTGTGGTCGACGACGAGGGCGATGTTGACGGTGAAGTCGCCGCTGCCGCGAATGAACTCCTTGGTGCCGTCGAGCGGATCGAGAAGGAAGAACGGCGCGGCCCAGTCACGCGGCACGTCGCCGCCGACCTCCTCGCTCACCACCGGAATCGCGGGAAAGCTCGTCCGCAGGCCGTCCATGATCACCGCGTTGGCGGCGAGGTCGGCGGCGCTCACCGGCGAGCCGTCCGTCTTGCCGCGTATGTCGAGCGCGGTGGAGCGGAAGTAGGTCATGATCTCCGCCCCCGCGAGCAGCGCGAGGTCGCGCATGCGTCGGGCGATGGCGCGCGTCAGGGGGGCGTCGAGGGTGGTTTCGGTCATCGTCGGGGGCGGCCTGTTGGGAGCGTGCGCGGCATTATCGCCATCGCGCGGGTGCGTGGCAATCGGCGCGCGCTTTCTTTTGGACAATCGCGCCCGGCCTCGCTATCGCTTGGGGCATGTCGATCGAACTCACCGCCTTGATGTTGCCGTTTGAAACCGGCCTCTTGCCGTCGCTCTCCTCGGGGCGGACGGTGTTCCTGCGCGCGGAGGCGGATGCCGCCCTCGCGCCGCTCAAATCCACGCTGATCTGCGAGCAGGGCTTTCGCCCCGGCTTCAACGCTCTGGTCGCCGCCGGGTTCACCGCACTGCCCGAGTTCGCGGAGACCGGCTTCGACCACGCTTTGGTGCTGATCTCGAAGCACAAGGCCGCCGCCCTCGCCGACCTTGCCCGCGCCTATGCGATGCTCAAGCCCGGCGGCATTCTGGTCGCGGCGGGGCGTGGCGACGCGGGCGGCCAGGCGATCGCCAAGGCGGCGGCCAAAGCCTTCCCCGAGATCGGCCAGGCGTCCAAGCACCATTGCCGGGTGTTCTGGCTGCGGCGCGGCGACGCGCCGCC
>LUYR01000252.1 GCA_001603335.1 Rhodospirillales bacterium Alpha_05
GGAGATTAGGGAGAGCGCGAGGACGGAGCCGAGCAGCGCCAGCATCCGCAAGCCCGCGCCCAGCTCGGAAACAGCATGATGGGCGAACGCGGCTTCGTGCCCGACGGCACCTCCGAGCGCGGCCAGAAGCGCACCGCACGCGATCAGGCGCGCGGACTGGCGCGGCGCGCCGACCCGCGACGCCAGCAGCGCCACGATGCATACGGCGGGGAACAAACCCCGCGCCGCGATCGCGAGATAGAGGATCATCGCCCTGCCCCGCAGCCCCTTGTTGAAAATCCGTTTTCACCAAGCTGCGCGGACGCCTAAGCGCCCGCACAGCTCAACTGTTGCATTACTTCTTGAGCGGAACGTACTTGAATTCATAGGAAACATCGAACGGCTGGAACCACTGACCGACGCCCGAAGCCTTGTCGGTGTGGCGGCCGAAGCCCTGCTTCGACGGCGGCTCGATGTGGTAGGACAGCTTATAGTTGCCGGCCCCCGGCATCTTGATGTTGGAGCCGTAGTGCGGCCCGTCGACCGCCACCATCGGCATCAGGTTGCCGGTCAGCACCTTGCCGGTGTCGACGTTCTCGAGGCGGTAGGCGATGGTGAGGTACGGCACCCACTCGCCCGCGCCGAACCCGTTCGGGTTCTCTTCCGCCGCGTGGATGTCGGCTTCGAGGTGGATGTCGGCCTGCGACGCGGGCAGGTCGATGCCGCGCGGCTCCATGTCGGTCGGCGCGAGATAGACCGCGGCGACTTCGAGGTTGGCCATGCTCTGGGCTTCGCCGATCGGATATTCCTTGAACTCTTCGGCGGCGAAGGCGGCGGTGGCGAGCGCGGTGGACAAGAGGGCGCTCAGGGCGAGAGTGGACTTCATTATCGTCTCCTCGTGGTCGATGTTTTCTTGAACTCTGCCGGGGGACCGTCAGCCTCCCCTCCCCGGCTTAAGGGAACCTCATTCCGCCGACTGCGCCCGCGCCACGGCGGCGCGGCGCGCCAGCACCATCCAGGCGAAGATCGCGGCGGCGATCAACGCAAGCTGCGGGATCGCGGTCTGCCAATAGGGGAAGATGCCGAGCGGCGTGAATTCGGGCAGCCAGGGCACCAGTTGCGGCTGGATCACCTTGCCCTCCACCAGCTCCATCACGCCCTTGCCCGCGAAGACGAACGCCATCAGGTAGAGCAGCCCGCCGGTGATCATGAAGAACGGCCGGAGCGCCAGCTTCATCGCGCCATAGCGCATCGCGAGGTAGATCGCACCCAGCCCGACGCAGCCCGCGCCGAACCCGGCGGCGACGGCGAAGCCGGACTGCGCGTCCGCCCCGGTGAGCAGCGCCTGATAGAACAGCACCGTCTCCGCCCCTTCGCGATAGACCGCGAGGAAGCTCGCGAACCACAGCGCCTTGAGCGAGCCGTGACTGAGGGAATCGCCGACCTTGTCGCGGATGTAGGCCATCCACTGTTCGGCCTCGGCCTTCGACACCAGCCAGTAGCTCATCGAGAACAGCACCACGGCGGCGAGCAGCATCGTCGCGCCTTCCAGCACTTCCTGGCTGGCGGCGGAGGCGTTGAACACCAGCTTGACCGCGACGGCGGTGACGACGCTCGCCCCCAGCGCCACCAGCACCGAATTGCGGATCACGCCGATCTTGTCGGAGTGCCCGGTCTTGGCGAGGTAGGCGACGATCGCGGCGACGATCAGCATCGCCTCGACGCCCTCGCGCAGGATGATCATCATCGCGTAGATGAACATCGCCACCGGGGACTCCACTCCGCCGCCCAGGAGCTTCGCGGCGCGCTCCATATCGCCCGCCATTGCTTGGCGCGCGGCGGCGAGGTCGGCGGCGGGGCGACCGGCGGTGATCATCGCGGCGACCTTGCTGAAGTGCGCCTCGAGCGTGGTCTTGAACCCGGAATCCCGCGCGCCGATGCGGTTTTCCATGCCACTCGCCTCGAACAGGTCGAAGTAGGCATCCTGCACCCGCGCAACCGCCGCCTCGGCCTTGCCTGCGCCCGCCTCGGCGATCGCAGCGTCGACTTCGGCCATCACGTCGGCGGAAACCTTGCCCCAGTCGGTGCTGTCGGGCCGTGCCGCGGCTTCCGCCTGGGCGGCGCTCGCGGCGGCGCCGATCAGCGGCAGGCCGGGGAGGATCTCGCGGAGTTCGTCGGCCAGCACCACGCCCGAGGCGGCGACCTTGGACGGCTTGTCGCCGTCCCGTACCAGCCCGAGGATGCGCGCGAACTCGGCGTTGAATTCGCCGTCGCGGCGCTGCGACACATGGCGGCGCACCGCGGTTTCGAGGAGCGAGTTCTTGTAGCCCGCGAACTGGGCGTGGGTGATCCGCTCGCGCGCGGTGGCGGCGTCGCCGTTCATGTAGGCGTCGGCCCCGGCGCGGAGGTTGGCGGCGATCCCCTCCACCACCTGCGCCCAGTGCGGCTCGATCGCTTTCGGCGCGTCGGGGAGCGGGTTGGGCTCGGCGGCGGAAGTCGCCTCGGCGCGAATGACGAAACCCTTCTCGAGTTCTGACACCAGGGCGTCGAGGTTGGCGACGTGGGAGTCGATGCGGGCGCGCACGGCGTCGACCGGCACGCCGTCCTTGATCAGCTTGCGGATCTTGCCGAACTCGGCCTCGAGCTCGAAGCTGCGCTTGGCGGAAACGTTGACGCGGATCGGACCTTCGAGATTTTCGAAAATCTCGAAGTAGGATTTTTGCACCTTCGCCCGCGCGGCCTCCGGATGGCCCGCGGCGTAATCCTCCGCGGCGGCATGGAGCAGCGCGTCGATCCGGTCGACGAGGCCGCGATAATCCGGCGCGGCGCTCGCCACGCCCGAAAATCCCAACACAACACTCATCACCACCGCAAACGTCCAGCGGCGCAAACCCGAAGCGATCATGTCGTGGTTCCCAAAAGCGGTACCGAAATGGTCCTATTTCGTCTGACTGCGAATAATACTGCGAGTCATTCGCAGGTCAAGGCCGAAATCTCGCCTTGCCGGGTCGAATTTTCGTTTAGAACCAATGTAAAGACTGGAAACTCAGCGTTTCGTCCAGGGCTTGTCCCATGGATCGCTGCCCGCGTCGGGCACGCCGCCACGCTTTTTGTTGCGCTGCGAGGGCATCGTGATCGGGGTGATTTCGAAGGCTTCGGAGCGCGCCGGATGGAACAATTGCACGCCGCGTCGCCGCATCACGAAGATCAACGCCGCCCCCGCGAGGAAGCCGCCGACGTGGGCGAAATACGCGACGCCACCCTGGGTACCGGGCGGAGTCTGGAGGCCGCTGATCGTCTGCATCAGGAACCAGCCCACCAGGATCGCCGCCGCCGGAATGGTGACGATGCGGAAGAACACGATCACCACCACCAGGGTGCGGACGTTGGCCTTGGGGTAGAGCAGCGCATATGCGCCGAGCACGCCCGCGATCGCCCCCGACGCGCCGACCATCGGCACCACCGAGTGGATATCGAGTACCGCCTGGAACAGCGCCGCCGCGTAGCCGCAGAGGACGTAGAACAGCAGGTAGCGTACCCGCCCCATCGCATCTTCGACGTTGTTGCCGAAGATCCAGAGGAACAGCATGTTGCCGCCCAGGTGGAGCAGCCCGCCGTGCATGAACATCGAGGTAAACGGCGACGCCCAGGCCGGGATCACCTTGTAGTCGGGCGGAAGCTCGCCGCCGCCCAGGACCAATTGCGGGATCATGCCGTATTGCAGCGAGACCAGGCGCGATTGGTTGTCGCTGAGGCCGGACTGCCAGAAGAAGACGAAGCAGCAGAGGCCGATCAGCATCCAGGTGACGTAAGCCGGGCCGCGCCCGGGATTGTCGTCGTACAGCGGCAGGAAAAACATCGCGCGCCACCTCGTCCTTTGCCGCCGCCGGAGTTGCGACAGCGCCCCACCGCAACAGTGGGGCGCTGCCAGAACTCTATACATGCCATCGGGATGGCGCGGAGACAACCGCTTCAGGCGAGGGCCAACTCGGGATAATCGACGTAGCCCTCGGCCGATCCGCCGTAGAAGGTCTCCATGCGCGGCGGATTGAGCGGCGCGTCCTCGGCGAGGCGGCGCACCAGGTCGGGGTTGGCGATGTAGAGCTTGCCCCACGACACCGCATCCGCCTCGCCCTTGTCGAGCAGCGCCTGCGCGGTCGCCTTGTCGAGCTCCTGGTTGGCGATGAAGACGCCGCCGAAGAGCTTTTTCAAATCCGGCCCGATGCGCCCCGGAGCCTGGGACTCGCGGGCGAAGATGAAGGCGATGCCGCGCTTCTTCATCTGCTCGGCGACGTAGCCGAAGGTGGCGAGCGGGTTGGAATCGCCCATGTCGTGGGAATCGCCGCGCGGCGCGATGTGCAGGCCGACGCGATCCGCGCCCCAGACGTCGATCGCCGCATCCACCGCTTCGAGCATCAGGCGCGCACGGTTCTCGATGCTGCCGCCGTAGGCGTCGGTGCGGCGGTTGGTCTTGTCCTGGAGGAACTGGTCGAGGAGGTAACCGTTCGCGCCGTGAATTTCGACGCCGTCGAAGCCCGCGGTCTTGGCGTTTTCCGCGCCCTTGCGGTAGGCGGCGACGATGCCGGGAATCTCATCGAGCCCGAGCGCGCGCGGCGTAACGTATTCCTTCATCGGCCGAACCAGGCTGACGTGGCCGGCGGGCTGGAGCGCCGACGGCGCGACCGGCTGCTTGCCGTCGAGGAAGATCGGGTCGGAGATCCGGCCGACGTGCCAGCGCTGCATGAAGATCCGCCCGCCCTTGGCGTGCACCGCGTCGGTGACGAGCTTCCAGCCCTCCACCTGTTCGTCGGACCAGATGCCAGGCGTGGCGGCGTAGCCCACGCCCATCGGGTCGACCGAGGTTGCCTCGGTGAGGATCAGGCCCGCGGAGGCGCGCTGGGCGTAGTACTCGGCCATCATCGCATTGGGGATGCGGCTGTCGCCGGCACGGGCGCGGGTGAGCGGCGCCATGATCACGCGATTGGGGAGCTTCAGCGCCCCCACCTGCAACGGATCGAACAGACTCGGCATGATGTGAAACCCTTTCGGTTACAATTTCGGATAAACAAAAATTCGCGTCGGTTCAGCATGTGAGAAGCGGTGCGGCATTTGTCGAGACTCTGCCGCACCGATTTTTGTACCGAATGTGAACTTTGTATCAGTTCAGGATGAGAACCAGCAGCGGCGCGGCGAGAACGTTGGTAACGCCGGAGAGGATCATCACCAGACCCGCGATCGAGCCCTCCTCGCCGCCGATCTCGCTCGCCTTGGCGACGCCCGCGCCGTGCGCGCCCATGCCGAACAGCGAACCCCGCGCGATGCTCGACCGCACCGGCATCCACTTCAGCAGCACGTCGCCCATCGCGACGCCGATCACCGCGGTCAGCACCACGAACACTGCGGTGAGGTCGGGCGTGCCGCCGATGTCGCCCGAAACGATCAGGGCGAAGGGCATGCTCATCGAGCGCGGCAGCAGGCTGAGGCGGAGGGTGTCGGAGAGGCCGAACGCGGCGGCGAGGCCCCAGGCGCTCAGCATCGCGATCGACGAGCCGACGAGAACGCCGATCACCAGCACCGGCCAGTGGCGGCGGATCATCATCCGGTGTTCGTAGATCGGCAGGGCGAAGGCGACGGTTGCCGGGCCAAGCGCCAGCATCAGCCAGTGCGTGCCCTCGATGTACGGAGCATATCCCACCTTGGCCGCGAGGGCGAAGGCGAGTACCACGAGCGGCGCGACCAAGAGCGGCGACAGCGCCCAGTGGTGCCAGCGGCCGTAGATGGTGCGCGCCACCAGGTACGCGCCGATGGTGACGACGGACCAGAAGATGCCAAAAATCAGGTTTTCAGAGGACGGCATGACGCACCCACCAACGATAAGAGAGATCGACCGCAAGCGCGGTCCCAAGCATCACCGCGATGGTGCCGATCAGCACCGCCGCGAAGAGTTTCAAGCCGGTGATCGAAAGCCACTCGGAGTGGTCCATCACCGCGAGCACCGCCGGAACGAAGAACAGCAGCATCTCGCCGATCAGGAACCGCGCGCCCCGCTGCACCGAGCGCGGCCGAACCCAGCCGCTCAGGAGCAGCGCCAGCATCAGGCCGAGGCCGACGATCGCGCCGGGAAACGGAAGGCCGAGGCCGTGGCTGATCTGGTTGCCGACGAACCACATCGCCGCCAGCAGCGCGACCTGCGCGACGCGGCTGTTTTGCACCTGGGTGCGGACCTTGCGAGTGATCGTGGAGAAAACCGTCATAACCAACCTCGTGTCTTGCGATTGGTTATCATATGAGGGAGCCACCTCAATTCGTAAAATGAATTGATTGAATTATGCATATTCTTATATGGAATACTGAGGTTTTGGAGCGGAGGCGGGAATGGAAATCCGGACACTGCGGGCATTCGTCGAGGTGATCCGCCAGGGCGGCTTTTCCGCCGCGGCGCAGACCGTGTTCGCCACCCAATCGACGGTGAGCAAGGCGGTGAAGCAGCTCGAGGATGAGCTCGGCCTGCCGCTGATCGACCGCGCCCAGATCACCCCCACTCCGGCGGGCGAAATCGTGTTGCGCCGCGCCAGCGCAATCCTCGCCGAGCGCGACGACCTTTTGCGCGAGCTCGACGAACTGCGCGGCCTGAAGCGCGGCGCATTGAGCCTCGGTATCTCACCGATCGGCGGCAGCACCCTGTTCGCGCCGCTGTTCGCGATCTACGCCAAGCGTTACCCGGACATCGACATTCGCCTCGAGGAACAGGGCTCGAAGCGTCTCGAGGAAATCGTGATAGCGGGCGAGGTCGAACTCGCTGCGTCGCTGCTGCCGGTGGGCGACGGCTTCGACTTCCAGCCGGTGCGCACCGAGCCGATGGTGGCGCTGCTGCCGCCCGGGCATCCTGCGGCGGGC
>LUYR01000253.1 GCA_001603335.1 Rhodospirillales bacterium Alpha_05
GGAAGTCAAGGGCGGCAAGTTCGTCGTCCTGCCCTAAAGCCCAAGCCACCGGGCGGCTCGCTTCGAGCCGCCCGTCCTTTCCCCGCCCCTCGGAGTCCCCGGATGCCGGACATCTTCGACGCATACTTCGCCCAACAGATCATCAACGGCATCAGCCTCGGGCTGGTCTACGCGCTGGTGGCGATCGGCTTCACCCTGATCTTCGGCATTCTCAACGTCGTCAACTTCGCCCACGGCGAGATCTACACCGTCGGCGCGTTCGCCGGCCTGCTGTTGATCGTCGGCGCGGCGCCGCCGCTGCTCGCGGTGGTGCTGTTGGTGATGGCGGTGGGCGCGGCGGCGGGCGTCGGCCTGGAACGCCTCGCGTTCCGCCCGATCCGCCGGTTCTCCGACGAAGCGTCGCTCAAGTCCCGCGCGATGCGCGAGGCGACGCTGCTCTCCTCCCTCGCGGTGTCGATCGTCACCCGCGAGGTGATGGCGCACGTCTTCGGCGGCGAGATGCGGATCATCCCGCAGGCGGCGCTGCTGCAGGACGTGATCAGCGTCGGCCCGCTAACCTTGACCAACGGCAACCTGATCATCTTCGGCGCGTCGGTGGTGATGCTGGGCGGCTTGCAGTTCATGCTCTACCGCACCCGCGTCGGCCTCTCGATCCGCGCGGTGTCCAACAACGTTCTGGGCGCGCGGCACGTCGGCATCGACACCAACCGCACCATCGTCGCGACCTTCGCGATCGGTTCGTCCTTGGGCGCGGCGGCGGGCATCCTCGTCGGCCTCTACGACGGCAACATCTACCCGTACATGGGCTTCGCGCCCGGCATCAAGGCGTTCGTCGCGATGGTGATGGGCGGGCTGTCGAGCATTCCCGGCGCGGTGATCTGCGCGCTGCTGCTCGGCGTGTCGGAAAGCGTCGCCACCGACTTCCTTTCCTCGGGCTGGAAGGATCTGATCGCCTACGGCCTCCTCGTCGTCACCCTGATCTTCTTCCCGCAAGGACTCTTCGGACATGGCCGTGAACGCGTCTAAACCTCTGCTGCGCCAGCTCGGCCTGCTCGCGGTGCTGTTCGGCGCGATTCCCGCCGCGCTCACCCTGATCGGCGGCGGCTATCCCTTCCAGGTCGGCATCACCGCGTTGATCTTCGTCACCCTCGCGGTCAGCCTCAACCTCGTCACCGGCACCGCCGGGCTGCTCTCGCTCGGTCACGCCGGGTTCTTCGGCGTCGGCGCGTACGCGGCGGCGCTGACCGCGACCAAGCTGCATTGGCCGTTCCTCCTCACCCTG
The DNA here is from genome assembly GCA_001603335.1 of Rhodospirillales bacterium Alpha_05. GTDB lineage: Bacteria > Pseudomonadota > Alphaproteobacteria > Rhodospirillales > Rhodospirillaceae > Oleispirillum. The sequence goes on from LUYR01000253.1 coordinate 1,283, forward strand.
CCCTTCGCCGGACTGGTGGCGGCGGCGCTCGGAGTGATCGTCGCGCTGCCGACGATGCGGCTGATCAGCATCTATTTCGCGGTGGCGACGCTCGGCGTCGGCGAGATGATCCACGTTTCGCTGCTCAACTGGGTCTCCTTCACCCGCGGCCCGATGGGCATCCGGTCGATCCCGCCGATCGAGATCCTGGGCTTCGACCTCTCGGGCGTGGTCGGCGGCTATTACGTCGCGGCGGTGGTCGCGGCGCTCGCGATCTTCGCGGTGCACCGCCTCACCCACTCCTATTACGGCAACGCGCTGCGTAGCTTGCGCGAAGACGACCAGTGCGCGGCGGCGATGGGCCTCAACCCGGTACGGCTCAAGATCGAGGCGTTCGCGGTGTCCTGCGCGATCGCCGGGATCGCGGGCGCGGTCTACGCCCACACCGCCTCGTTCATCAGCCCGGACAGCTTCCGCTTCGAGGAATCGATCCTGATCCTCGCGATGATCGTGGTCGGCGGCCTCGGCAGCGTTCCCGGTGCGATCGTCGGCTCGGTGCTGCTGATCGTGCTGCCGGAAGTCCTGCGCGGCATCGGCGACTTCCGGATGATCGCGGTGGGGGTGTTCATGTTCCTGTCGATCCTGTTCCTGCCCAAGGGCCTCTTGGGCGAGGCCTCGGCGATCGGGCTGGCGCGGCGGCAATTGGGCGCGGCGTGGCGCGGCGACATCGGCGCGGGGTGGAAATGATGGCCGACGTGCTTCTTGAAATCACCGCGCTGTCGCGGCAGTTCGGCGGCCTGCGCGCGGTGGACGACGTCACCGCGGAAATCCGCCAGGGCGAACTGGTCGGCCTGATCGGGCCGAACGGCGCGGGCAAGACCACCCTGTTCAACCTGATCTCCGGCTTCACCCCGCCGTCTTCGGGCTCGGTGGTGTTCCGCGGCCAGAACCTCGCGGGGATGAAGCCGCATCAGGTCTCCCGCCTCGGCATGGCGCGCACCTTCCAGAACCTCCGCATCTTCCCCAACATGACGGTGTTCGACAACGTCTCGGTGGGTGCGGTCGGCGCGCTCGGCTACGGGCTTCGCCACGGCCTGCTGGCCGACGCCAAGCGCGCCGAAGCGATCAGCGCGCGCGCCTGGAACGCCCTCGAACGGGTCGGCCTCGCCGATCTCGCCGGCGAACTCGCCGCCAATCTTTCCTACGGCAAGCGCAAGTACCTCGAAATCGCCCGTGCGCTGGCCACCGACCCGGTGCTGCTGATTCTCGACGAACCGGCGGCGGGACTGAACGACACCGAAACCGCCGAGCTCGCCCATTTCATCAAGCGCCTGCATGCCGATGGCGGCACCATCCTCCTGGTCGAGCACGACATGGGGCTGGTGATGAGCATCTGTCAGCGGGTGATGGTGCTGGCCTCGGGCGCGAAAATCGCCGACGCCGCGCCCAACGAGGTTCAGGCCGACCCGGTGGTGCTCGAAGCCTACCTCGGCATCGACGACGAGGAGGACGCGTGATGGCGCTTTTGGAACTCACCGACGTCCACGTCACCATGGGCGTGCAGGAAATCCTGCGCGGCATTTCCATCGAAGTGCCGGAGCGCGCGATCGTCGCGGTGCTGGGCGGCAACGGCGTCGGCAAGACCACGTTGATGCGCGCGATCTCGGGGATCTACGGCATCACCTCGGGGTCGATCCGCTTCGACGGCCAGGAGATCGGCAACACCCCCGCCCACGCCATCGTCCGCCACGGCCTTGCCCAGGCGCCCGAGGGTCGCCAGATCTTCGGAACGATGACGGTGCGGGAAAACCTGATCCTGGGCGGCATCACCGTGCCGAAGGGCGAGATTTCCGGCTTGCTGGAGAAATCCCTGGAGCTGTTCCCGGTGCTGAAGGAACGCCTCAACCAGAAGGCCGGATCGCTCTCGGGCGGCGAGCAGCAGATGCTCTGCATCGGCCGCGCCCTGATGGCGAAACCGAAGCTGCTGCTCCTCGACGAGCCCTCCCTCGGCCTCGCGCCCAAGGTGGTGAAGCAGATCTTCGATCTGGTGAAGCGCATCCGCGACGAGGGCGCGACGATCCTGATCGTCGAACAGAACGCCAAGGCGGCGCTCAAAGTCGCCGACACCGCCTACGTCGTCGAAGGCGGCAAGGTCGCGGTGGAAGGCAAGGCCCAAGACCTCGCGAAGGACCAGCGGGTGATCGACGCCTACCTCGGCGGCGCGGCGCACGCGAAAGGATAAGCCATGACAGCCACGATTCTCGAACGCCGCCGCATCGAGGCGGAATTCGCCCTGAAACTGATGACGGTGATGACCGACCGCATCGGCGAGGAAGCCGCGCGGGAGATTCTCTCGGTCGCGGTGAAGGACGCCGCCCGCGCCTTCGGCCGCGAGCTCGCGGCGCAGGAAGACGGCGAGCCGACGCTCGAAACCTTCGCCGAGCGCCTGTCGATGTGGCAGGCCGACGACGCGCTGCGCCTCGAAGTTCTGGAGGCGACGCCGAAAAAGCTCTCGTTCAACGTCCACCGCTGCCGCTATGCCGAGACCTACAAGGAAATCGGCGCGGACGGCATCGGCGACATTCTCTCGTGCGAGCGCGACGGCGAGTTCTGCGTCGGCTACAACCCGCGAATGAAGCTCACCCGCACCCAGACCAAGATGAAGGGCGCGGACTACTGCGACTTCCGCTACACCATGGACGACGCCGAGGACGGCCCGCAATGACCGACGCCAACACTCTCGCCCCCTACGTGCCCGAGATGACCGCGTGGCGGCATCACCTCCACGCGCATCCGGAAACCGCGTTCGCGGAGGTCGAGACCGCCCGCTTCATCGCCGAACGCCTGAAGGAATTCGGCCTCGAACCCCACACCGGCCTGGCCAAGACCGGCGTGGTCGCGACGCTGAAGCGCGGCACCTCGAACCGCGCCATCGGCCTGCGCGCCGACATCGACGCCCTCGACATCCCCGAGGCCAACGGCTTCGCCTACGCCTCGAAAAACCCCGGCAAGATGCACGCCTGCGGCCACGACGGCCACACCGCGATGCTGTTGGGCGCGGCCAAGTACCTCGCCGAGCACGGCGGCTTCGACGGCACCATCCACTTCATCTTCCAGCCCGCCGAAGAGAACGAAGGCGGCGGCCGGGTGATGGTCGAGGAAGGGCTGTTCGACGCCTTCCCGATGGACGCGGTCTACGGCATGCACAACTGGCCGATGATGCCCTTGGGCCATGCCGCGACCAAGGGCGGCCCGCTGCAGGCCTCCTACGATATTTTCGAGATCACCCTCACCGGGCGCGGCACCCACGCCGCGATGCCGCAGTTGGGCGACGACGTCCTGCTCGCGGGCGGCCATTTGATCACCGCGTTGCAGTCGATCTCCTCCCGCGCCGTCGATCCCCTGGATGCGGTGGTGGTGTCGGTGACCCAGATGCACGGCGGCGACACCTGGAACGTGCTGCCCGGCACCGCGGTGCTGCGCGGCACGGTGCGCGCCTTCGCCGAGGCGACGCAAACCATCGCCGAGGAAAAGATGCGCCGCATCGCCGACGGCATCGCCGCCACCTTCGGGATTGCCGCCAAGGTGCATTACGAACGCCGCTACCCGGCGACGGTCAACGACCCGAAGGAAGCCGAGTTCTGCGCCGAGGTGCTGGCCGGTCTGGTCGGCCCGGACAAGCTCGACACGTCGCCGAAGTCGGTGATGGGGGCGGAGGACTTCGCCTTCCTCCTGGCGAAGAAGCCGGGCGCATACATCTGGCTCGGCACCGCGACGCCCGAGACCACCGCGATGCTCCACAACCCCGGCTTCGACTTCAACGACGCCGCCCTGCCCATCGGCGCCGCCTACTGGGTCCGCCTCGCCGAGGCCGCGTTGCCGGTTCGCTGACTTTCGGAGATGCCGAGTTCGCGGCGTCGCTTTGCCGAAAGGCCGGCGGCGACGAGGTGATACGATTGGGTGAGGTAGTCGCGCAATTCGGCGTCCGAAAGCTCGCCGACGGCGTGGCGCTGCATCCAGAGCAAGCCGCGCGAGGCGAGGTAGGGGGCGGGGCGGACGCCCGCGACGTGCTTCAATATCTCGAATGACACCGGCGAGACCTTGAAGGTGATCCCCGGCACCTCGCCCTCCGACCAGCCGCACACCGCGAACATCTTGCCGCCGATTTTCCAGACGTCCGATCCGCCCCACTGCACCACGTGGGTGGTGGCGGCCAAGCCCTGGCAGAAGCGGTTGAACTCGTCGCGGGTCATCCCGTCCTCCGTCAGGTCGCGGGTTCCGCCGCGATCCACGCCGGGGTGATCGCGGCGTCGGCGCGCGCCACCACGTCGCGGGCGATGCCGGTGATGATCTCGTCGCAGTGGCCGCGCGCCGAGGTCTGATGCGCGATGCACAAGGTGAGCGGCGCGATCGCGGGCGCGCTGCGGTAGCGCACGATCGTCCCCGCCTGCAGCTCCGGGCCGATGATGCTGAGCGGCAGCACGCTGGCGGCGACGCCGGTGCGCACCAGGCGCACGATCGTCGCCATGTCGTTGCAGAAGCTCAGGCGCGGCAGCGGCACCTGCGCGGCGGCGAACCAATCGTGGATGATGGTGTGGAACGGCGACGGCGCGGGCATCGTCATCAGCCGCTTCGCCGCCAGCCCCTGCGGCTTGAGGACGCGCGGCCCGAGGCGCATCTCGGGGCTCGCGCACCAGGCGATTTCGCAATGCGCCAGCGGCGCGATCCGCACGTGCGCGGGCACCGGGGTGTCGGCCATGAAGGCGATGTCGAGCTTGTGGTCGGCGAGCAGCGCGCCGAGGGTGATGCTGTTGCTGATCGTCAGCTCCACGTCGAGCCCGGCCTGGCTTTTTTCGAGCGCGGTGAGCACCGCGGGCAGGCAACTGAGCGCAAAGGTGTTGGACGAGCCGAGGCGCAGCACGCCGGTGAGCGGGTCGCGGGTCTTGAGGCGGATGTCCATTTCGGTGAAGGCGTCGAGACCGCGCTGGGCGTAGCGCAGCATCAGCTGCCCCGCCTCGGAGAGCCGCACGCCCCCCTTGCCGCGCACGAACAACGGCCTGCCGACCGCCGATTCGAGCTCGCGGATGCGCAGCGAGATCGTCGGCTGGGTGATCCCGAGGCGCTCGGACGCAATGCGGAAGCTGCCGCAATCGGCAATCGCGGTGAACGCCTCGATCTGCGAGAGAGTATAGCGCTTCATTGGCAAACCTTATCAACTTCCGGTTATCAATTCAATTAGACAAATGTGACTCCACCCCCTAACTTTTGGTGTAGGCCCCGACCTTGATCCAGAGGCGAACGATGACGGAGCGCGTACCCCAAAACCCGACGGTCACCGGCGTCGACTGCCACGCCCACGTGATGCTGAAATCCGCGCCCCTGGTCGCCGGGCGGCACTCCGAGCCGAAGCACGACATCGCGCCCGAGGACTTCATCGCGGTGCTCGACGCGCACCGCGTGTCGCACGGCGTGCTCACCCAGCCGAGCTTCTACGGCACCGACAATTCGCTGCTGCTCGCCGCGCTGGCCCACTATCCCACCCGTCTGCGCGGCACCGCGATCGTCCCCACCGACACCGGCGTCGACGCCCTCGTGGCGCTCAAGGCCGCCGGGGTGGCCGGGGTGCGGCTCAACTGGTTCCGCCGCGACGTCCTGCCCGACATCCGCGGGGCGGAGTACGGCGCGCTCCTCGGCCACGCTCGCGAGGCGGGGCTGCACGTGGAAATCTATCTCGAAGGCGCGAAGCTCGCCGACGTCCTGCCGGTGGTACGCAAAAGCGGCGCGGTGGCGGTGATCGACCACTTCGGCTCGCCCGAGCCCGGCCCCGGGGTGAACGGCGCGGGCTTCCGCGAAGTGCTGAAGGGGGTCGCGGCGGGCGACACCTGGGTCAAGCTCTCCGGCCCCTAC
>LUYR01000254.1 GCA_001603335.1 Rhodospirillales bacterium Alpha_05
CACGCCCGCCGCATAGGGCGGGTCGAGCAGCACCAGCGAACACGGCACCATCGCGCGCGGCAGGTGGGTGGCGTCGGCCTTCAGCACCGCCGTCGCCTTCTCCGCCTTGAGGCCGCGGATGTTGGCGGCGAGCGCCGCGAGCGCGATCGGCGCGCGCTCGACGAAGGTGACGTGGGACGCACCCCGCGAATACGCCTCGAGCCCGAGCGCGCCGGTGCCGGCGAACAGGTCGAGCACCCGCGCCTCGATCAGCGAGAAGTCGTCGGGCGCGTAGCGGTGGCTGAGGATGTTGAACAGCGCCTCGCGCGCCCGGTCCGAGGTCGGGCGGGTATCGCCGCCCTCGGGTGCGACCAGCACCCGGCCGCGATGGCGTCCGGCGACGATCCTCACGGCTTCTTCCCGCGCGGCTGCGGCTTCGGCGTCGCCGCCTTGCTGGTGGTCTTGGGCGAGGCGTCGGGATCGAAATGGTGCGGCCGCGGCGGCTTCGGCTTGCGCGGCTTCACCCCCGGCTTGGCGGCGGATTTGGCATCCGGTTTGGCCTCGGGCCGGGCCTTCGGCGGCAGACCTTCCTTCTCGCGGCGGCGGCGTTCGCGTCCGGCTTCGGCACCGCTCGGCAATTCGGCGGACACCGTCGGCCCGAGGGTCTGGCGCAGGATCTTCGGCGGGATTTCGTCCACCGTACCGGCGGGCAGGTCGCCGAGCGCGAACGGGCCGTAGTGCACCCGGATGAGGCGGTTGACGTTGAGGCCGAGCGACGCCATCAGCTTGCGGATTTCGCGGTTCTTGCCTTCGGTGAGGGTGATGTCGAGCCACGCGTTCGCGCCCTGCTGGCGCTCCAGCGTCGCCTTCACCCCGCCGTAGCGCACGCCGTCCACGGTCAACCCGGCGGCGAGCTTCTCGAGGTCGGATTCGACCACCGTGCCGTGGACGCGGACGCGGTAGCGCCGCGTCCAGTTGTTGGACGGCAGTTCGAGGCGACGCGCCAGCTCGCCGTCGTTGGTGAGCAGCAGCAGGCCTTCCGAGTTCAAGTCGAGGCGGCCGACCGAGATCACCCGCGGCATACCTTCCGGCAGGCGCTCGAACACCGTGGCGCGGCCATCCTGGTCCTTGTGGGTGGTCACCAGCCCCACCGGCTTGTGGTAGCGCCACATCCGCGGCGGCATTTTCTCCGGCAACGGCTTGCCGTCGACGGTGATCCGGTCGTCGGGGCCGACGAGGGTGGCCGGAGTGTCGATGCGGTGGCCGTTGACCGCGACGCGGCCTGCGGCGATCCGCACCTCCGCCTCGCGGCGCGAGCACACGCCCGCGCGGGCCATCGCCTTGGCGATGCGTTCGCGTTCGCCCTTGGTCTCGGTGTCGGGGGTATCGGTCATGCTGCCTCCGCCGCCGCGACGAACGCACGCAGGATCGCGCCGTCGGCGGCATCAATGTGATATTCGGGATGCCATTGCACCCCGAGAACGAACCGGCGCGCCGGAACTTCGATCGCCTCGATCACGCCGTCGGGCGCGACGCCGGAAATCGCGACGCCCTCGCCCACCGCCTTCACCGCCTGGTGATGCGCGCTGTTGACCGAGAATTCGGGCATTCCCGCCGCCCGCGCCAGCAGGCTGCCGGGCGTCGCGGCAACGCGATGGCCGGGCTCGGTGCGCGGGTTCGGCTGCTCGTGGGCGAGCGCGCCGGAAACCTCGTCGGGAATATGCTGGATCAGGCTGCCGCCGAGCACGACGTTCAGCAATTGCTGGCCGCCACAGATCCCGAGGATCGGCAGATCGCGCGCGAGCGCGCCCTGCACCAGCGCGTATTCGAACGCGGTGCGCGCCGACTTCAGCGTCACCGTGGCGTGGCGGGTGGCCGCGCCGAACAGCGCCGGGTCGACGTCGAACGCGCCGCCGGTGATCACCACGCCGTCCACCAGGTCGAGGTAGTCGGCGACCGCCTCGGGCTGGTGCGGCAGCGGCAGCGGCAGG
>LUYR01000255.1 GCA_001603335.1 Rhodospirillales bacterium Alpha_05
GGCCGCAGAACGGCAGCCGCGCAATCACCTGCATGCGCGGATCGGCGTCGCCGACGAGCGCCGGCCACCAGGCTTCGCTCGCGGTCTCGCCCGGCAGCGGCAGCACCGCGACCGAGGCCGCGCCCTCGACCACCGCCTTGAGCACCCGCCCCGCCGCCTGGTAGGAGACGGTTTCGGTGTAGGAGCCGTAGTGGTCGCGGGCGATTTCGAGGTAGCCGGAGCCGCGCTCGGGCATGAACACCGCGATGGTGAAGGGGCCCTGCACCCGCATCAGGGTGCCGATGATCTCGCGCCAGATCCGCACCAGCACGTCCGACGGAAACGGCCCGGTGTGGCGCGCCAGCAGGCGGCGCAGCACCATCGCCTCGCGCCCGGGACGGGTGGCGACGGCGGCTTCCGGACCTTCGGGGGTTCCCTGGCGCAGCGCGCCGCCGATGCGGAGGATGAGGTCGGTGCGCTGGATCAACAGATCGTGCAGCGCGTCGTCGATCTTGTCGATGTCGCGGCGCAAGGCGGTCAGTTGAATCTCGTCGATACCCATCGCACCAAAGGCTTTCGTTGCCGCGCTCCGAAAAGCGCGAATCCGCCCGGCAAAATCAGGCGTTGACACGCAAGGATTACCAAACTTAGCTGTGTCCCTCGTTTACGCAAGATTTTTTGCCAGGGACGGCCACATTCCGACGATGCCGAACATATCCGCCACACCCGCCCCCGACGCCCTGCGCACCCGCCTGAACGCGGTGGAGGCCACCGTCACGCTCTGCGTCGACGAGCCGCTGCGCCTCGACAGCGGCGAGACCCTCGGGGCGGTGGACGTGGCGTATCACACCTACGGCCGCCTCAATGCCGACCGCTCCAACGCCATCGTCGTCTGCCACGCCCTCACCGGCGACCAGTTCGCGGTGCTGCCCCATCCGGTGACCGGCAAGCCCGGCTGGTGGGCCAACCTGATCGGTCCGGGCAAGATCGTCGACACCGACAAATACTTCATCATCTGCTCCAACGTGCTCGGCGGCTGCATGGGCACCACCGGGCCGAAAAGCATCAACCCCGCCACCGGCCAGCCCTACATGCTCGACTTCCCGGTGATCACCGTGGGCGACATGGTGCGGCTCCAGATGAAGCTGCTCGATTACCTCGGCGTCGATCGCGCCTTCGCCGCGATCGGCGGCTCGATGGGCGGGATGCAGGTGCTGCAAATGGCCTCGGCGTACCCCGAGCGGCTGTTCTGCGCCCTCCCCATCGCCACCTGCGCGCGCTATTCGGCGCAGAACATCGCCTTCGACGAGGTCGGGCGGCAGGCGATCATGGCCGACCCGGAGTGGTGCGAGGGCAAGTACCTGCTCGAGAACCGCGTGCCGCACAAAGGCCTCGCGGTGGCGCGGATGGCGGCGCACATCACCTACCTGTCGGAAGCCGCGCTGACGCGCAAGTTCGGCCGCAAGCTCCAGGACAAGGAGCGCATCGGCTTCGGCTTCGAGGCCGACTTCGAGGTCGAGAGCTATCTCCGCCACCAGGGCTCCACCTTCGTCGAGCGTTTCGACGCCAACTCGTATCTCTACATCACCCGCGCGATGGACTACTTCGACATGCCGGGCGAGCACGGCGGGCATCTCTCCAAGGCGTTCATGAACACGCCGGTGCGGTTCTGCCTGATTTCGTTCACCAGCGACTGGCTGTTCCCCACCTCCGACAGCCAGGCGATCGTGCGCGCGTTGAACGCCGCCGCCGCCTCGGTGAGCTTCGTCGAGGTGCAGTCGGACAAGGGCCACGACGCCTTCCTCCTCGACGAGCCGGAGCTGCACGACACCATCCGCGGCTTCCTCGACGGCATGGCGCGGCGCGCCGGACTGAGCTTCGGGGAGACGCGCTGACATGGCCACCACCGCCAACCATTCGGGCACCGGCATCCGCATCGACTTGCAGATCATCGCCGACATGATCGAGCCCAACAGCCGCGTCCTCGACGTCGGCTGCGGCGACGGCGAGCTCCTCGCCTACCTCCAGGAAAGCCGCGAGGTCGACGGGCGGGGGATGGAGCTTTCGATGCAGGGAGTGCAGAAGGCGGTGGCGCGCGGCCTCGCGGTGATCCAGGGCGACGCCGACACCGACCTCGTCGACTACCCCGGCGACGCCTTCGACTACGTGATCCTGTCGAAGACGCTGCAGGCGACCCACAATCCGCGCCGCGTGATCGAGCAGATGCTGCGCATCGGCCGCCACGCGATCGTGTCGTTCCCCAACTTCGCCCATTGGCGGACGCGGCTCGACCTGATCGTCAAGGGGCGGATGCCGGTCAACGAGCTCCTGCCCTATTCGTGGTACGAGACCCCCAACATCCACTTCTGCACCATCCGCGACTTCGTCGACCTCTGCCGCGAGATGGACGTCGGGATCAAGGCAAGCCTGTCGCTCGACGCGGCGGGCGAAGTGCAGAAGTTCACCGCCGACAGCCGCTGGGCGAACCTGTTCGGCGTCGACGCGGTATTCCTGCTAGGGAAATGACCTCCGCCTCGCGGGTGTGGACGCCGCTCTGGCGCGACGACCCGCTCACCACCTCGGCGAAGGCCGCGGCGGGCAGCGCCTTGCCGATCGGCGTGACGCCGTAGATCTGCTTGATCGCGGTGACCATGGTGAGCGCCGCGATGCCGGGGAACCACCGCGCCGTCATCCCTTCGAAAATCCGCGCGAACGCCACCGAGCCCCTGGTCGATCCGGGCGGCACCGCCATCGCGGCGCCGGTCCACACCGGCGTGAACAGGGTCTCGCGCAGGAGCGCGGTCAACTGGCCGCGACTGAACGGGCGACCGTGGCCGAACGGCGTGCGGTCGAGCGCCGACCAGATGCTGCGGCGGTTGGGCGCGATCGCGACGAGGCGGCCGTCGTCGGCCAGCACCCGCCAGATGTCGCGCATCATCGCCTGGGGATTGGGCGACCACTCGAGCCCATGCACCAGGATCACCCGGTCGAAGGAGCGGTCGGGAAAGGGCAACTCGGCCTCGTCGGCGATCACCACGCGGCAGGGCGCGTTGCGCGGCCAGACCACCGCGCCGGTACGCCCGCTCATCACCGCAACGGCGGTCACCGCGTCTTCAACGAAGGGACGCAAGAACGGGGTACCGAAGCCGATCGCGAGGATGCGCTTGCCGTTGACCTCGCCGATCGCCTGGCGTAACCGCGCACTCAGGACCCGCCGCACCAGCCGACCTTCGGTGCGTTCGTAAAAATCCCGGAAATCTCTGACATGGGGCCACATTTCTCGGGCTCCGCTCCAATGTCCGGCTTGCCGCTCCGGTGGCCGATCATACCGTTTTGCGAAGCGCCGGTCATGGCATTATCTTAATCGCTTCAAAGGGGCGCGCCCAGCGCGCGCGGACGGAGGATGCGATGGCTCTCGAAATCGTCCAAGTTGCGATTCTTGGCGACAACTATGCCTACCTGCTGCACGAACCCGAGGAGAACGCCACCGCGGTGGTCGACGCCGGCGAAGCGGGCCCGGTGCTCGCGGCGGCGCAACGCCGCGGCTGGACCATCGGCAGCGTGCTCCTCACCCACCACCACGCCGACCACAT
>LUYR01000256.1 GCA_001603335.1 Rhodospirillales bacterium Alpha_05
ACCGCGGTTCTCGTCGCCCGCGACGTGCCCCTGGCGGCGGCGGAGATCGTCGCGCGCAACCTCGTCGCCGCCGACGAGCGCGGAATCGACACCCACGGCCTGTTCTGCCTGCCCGAATACGCCAACGCGGTCGCCGAGCGCCGGATCAACCCCGACCCCGAGATCACCATCACCAAGCGCATGCCCTGGGCGCTCGCCATCGACGGCGACAACGGCCTGGGGCCGCTGGTGGCGGAAACCGCGGTCGAGGCGCTCCTCGAAACCTGCGAGGGGCTCGGCATCGCGGTGGCGACGGTGAAGAACTCCAACCACTTCGGCGCGGTCGGCGTCTACATCGCGCGCGCCGCCGAGCAGGGAATGATCGCGATCGCCTCGGCCAACGCGATCGCGATGACCGCACCCGCCGGGGCCAAGGCGCGGTTCTTCGGCACCAATCCGCTCGCGGCGGTGGTTCCGGCGGGCAAGTATCCGCCGTTCTCCCTCGACATGGCGACCTCCGATGGCGCTCTCCGCAAGGTCCGCAAGGCGCTGGCGGAAGGCAAGAGCATCCCGGTCGGCTGGGCCAACGACAAGGACGGCAACCCCACCACCGACCCCGCCGCCGCGATCGACGGCATGCTGCTGCCCTTCGGCGGCGCGAAGGGTTCGGGCATCGCCTTCCTCCTCGACATTCTTACCGGCGGCTTGAGCGGCGGGTTGTTCTCCATCGACGTGCGCAACAACTTCACCAACCACGACCGGCCCTCGGGCAACGGCCACTTCTTCCTCGCGATCAAGGTCGACGCGTTCCTCGATCTGGACGACTTCGCGGCGCGCATGGAAACCGAGATCGACCGCCTGCATGCGCTGCCGCCGGTGGCGGGGGTGGACCGGGTGCGCTACCCCGGCGAACGGATGGCGGCGATCGCGGCGGAGCGGGGCGCCAACGGTATTCCGTATCCGAAGCGGATCATCGACGATCTGGTCGCTTTGGGGGGCGGCGCCGCCCTCGCGCTTTGATGGCGAGTCGCGTTCCCGTGCGACCGAAAGATGCGAGAGATACCGGGCTCTCGCATTGAATTTCCATGCAAAACCTGGGGTGTTTTTTTCTCGTTGACAGCCCAAATCCCGCTCCCTAGGGTAGGCCCCGAATACGAGACCCGGCGCTGCGGTTCTGCCGAGGTTCTTGTCTGTGACGGCGTGTCGAACCGCAACTTTAAATGCCCGCTTCGTGGCGTTCCGGTGTGCCGGTCGGAATGTGAAAAGCGCCATGTGGGCTAGTTTAGTCACCAAGTGATCTTGTGATTTCGTGACGGTGGAATCCTGAGCTTCGGCCTCGGATGCCGCGCCGCTTTTTTGCGTGCGCTGCTCCGTTTCGGAAGCCCGCGCATCCCATGCCGGGGTGCGTGCGTCGAAGGACGACGAAGATGGATTTCTCGCCGCACCCGTCCAGCACCACCATCGCCTGGACCGAGGAGACGGAATCGACCGCCTGGGACATCGGCTCTGCCGTGTTGTCGGGGGTTTTGCTCGAAGTTTCGGCTTTTCCCAAGCCGGGGCTGGTCGCGCCCTGTTCCATGGGTTCGCACGACGACATGGACCTTCAGACGTTCATGCTCTCGTCGGCGGCGATCGCCCCGTGTTTCCATGCCTGCGCGCGCGCCGGTCTGATTTCGGACTGTGAGCCCGAGGCTCTCCTCCCCCTTCTCCGCGCCATCGGCCGCGCCTTCGACGCGCGCCTGCTTGCCGCCACCCACGGCGTCAACACCCAGCGCGGCATTCTCTTCTGCGCCGGTCTGCTCGCCGCCGCCGCCGGTCGCCTGGTGCGCCGTGGCGTGGCCCTGCGCGCGCCCGCGCTGGTTGCCGAAGTCGCTGCCATCGCCCACGGCCTCTGCGCCCGCGAGCTTGCCAATGCGGGCGGCGAAGACGCCCGTACCGCGGGCGAAATCCTGTTCCGCCGCTTCGGCGCGCTCGGCGTGCGCGGCGAGGTCGAGGCGGGCTTCCCCTCGGTTGCGCTGCACGGCCTGCCCGCGCTCAACGCGGCGTTCGCCGCCGGGCGCAGCCTCAATCATTCCCTTGTTCATGCCCTGATCGCGCTGATCGCCGCGAGCGAAGACTCTACCGTGCTTTGGCGCGGCGGCGAGGAAGCGCTCGCGTTTCTGAAGGCCGAAGCGACGGCGATTGTCGGCCTCGGCGGAGCGATCACCGACGAAGGCCTCGCGGCGGTCGAGCGCCTGAATCAGGCCTGCGTCTCGCGCAACATTAGTCCCGGGGGTGCCGCCGATCTGCTGGCGGTGACCGTCGGAGTGTATCTGTTGGAAAACCGGACCATTCCGGAAAGTGCAATGGCTAAGTCTCACTCGAACGTTCGCAAGCGTCGAGATGAGTCCCCGGCCTCATGCGGAGGTTAATGTGAATATCATCACCTATTCCCTGATGTCCTACGCGATTACCGCGGCGATATCGTTTGCAGTTATCGGCGTCGTCGTTTTGATGTCGCGCGCGCTTTCCAAGCGCGAATCGTAAGTAAGTCCTGGAGACCACGATGTTTAATCAACTTATTCAGTTGTTCCCCGGTATCGGAACGATGTTCGTCCAGGACCCGGTGATCGCGTTCTCGCGCCTCGGCATGATCGCGCTCGGCTTCCTGCTCGCGTACATGGGCATGAAGCGCAAGCTCGAGCCGTTGATCATGGTGCCGATGGGTCTCGGCATGATGTGCGTCAACGGCGGCGTGATGTTCCTCGAAGCGGGCAAGATCGGCACGCTGTTCCTCGACCCGCTGATCGAAGACCCCTCCGCCCTCGTCAACATCATGCAGATCGACTTCCTCCAGCCGGTCTACAACTTCACCTTCACCAACTCCCTCGTCGCCTGCCTGCTGTTCATGGGCATCGGTTCGATGGCCGACATCTCGTTCATCCTCGCTCGTCCGTGGGCGTCGATCACCGTCGCGCTGTTCGCCGAGATGGGCACGTTCGTGACTCTGGTGATCGGGTATTACTGCGGTCTCACCCCCGGCCAGGCGGCTGCGGTGGGTACGATCGGCGGCGCCGACGGTCCGATGGTGCTGTTCGCTTCTCTGGTGATGGCGAAGGACCTTTTCGTCCCGATTTCGATCATCGCCTACCTCTATCTCTCGCTCACCTACGCGGGTTATCCCTACCTGATCAAGTGGCTCGTACCGGAGAAGTATCGCGGCATCGAAGTCGAGTTCGATTTCCCCGACGTGTCGCAGGAAGCGAAGTTCATCTTCACCATCGTGATGGCCGCGCTGCTCTGCCTGCTCCTCCCCGTCGCCGCGCCCCTGATCCTCTCGTTCTTCCTCGGCGTCGCGATCAAGGAAGCGGAGATCGAGCCCTACCAGGAACTCCTTGAGAAGGTCCTGACCTACGGATCGACCCTGTTCCTCGGCCTGATGCTCGGCGTGCTCTGCGAAGCCTCGACCCTGCTCGATCCGCGCGTTGCCATCCTGCTCGTCCTCGGCATCACCGCGCTCGCGGTTTCGGGTGTGGGCGGTCTGCTCGGCGGCTGGGTGATCTGGTTCTTCACCAAGGGCAAGTTCAACCCGGTGATCGGCATCGCGGGCGTCTCCTGCATGCCCTCCACCGCCAAGCTCGCGCAGAAGGCGGCGTTCGAGGCCAGCCCGTATGCCGCGATCATGCCGCTCGCCATGGGCGCCTCGATCTGCGGCGTGATCGTTTCGGCGATCGCGGTGGGCGTGTTCGCCTCGACCATCGGTCTGGTCCAGTAAGCGTTCGGCTCCCCGGGGATCGCCCCGGGGAGCCGGTTTCCAAGACCTTTCAGGAATTCTTCGATGTCCGTCGTCAACCTTCCCTTCGCAGCCCCCGAGGCCAGCCTTGCCGAGATCGATCGGCGCGGCGCGGCGCTCGGTGCGACGCTGCACTGGTTCGCGGTCACCGCCTCGACCAATCGGGTGGCGGCGGAGATCGGCGCGGCGGGTGCGAGCCACGGCACCGTGGTGGTCGCCGAGCATCAGACCTCGGGCAGCGGCAAGGGCGAGCGGGTCTGGTCGTCCAAGCCGGGGGCCGGGCTGCTGTTCTCGGTGCTGCTCCGCCCCGAGGCGCGCTTCGAGGAGCTGCCGCAGATCACCCTGATCGCTGCGGTGGCGATGGTCGACGCGCTCGAAGCCAACGGCATCGTCGGCGCGCAGGTGAAATGGCCGAACGACATCCTGATCGACGGGCGCAAGGTCTGCGGCATCCTCGCCGAGACCGGCGTGTCGCCCGACGGCTCGGTGTTCGTGGTCCTGGGCGTCGGTCTCAACATCAACGAATCGCTTTCCGATTTCCCTCCCGAACTTCAGGAAATCGCAACTTCGCTGGCGGTGGTCGCGGGTCACCCGTTGTCCCGCCAGCGGATTTTTCATGCCTTTCTCGACGCCCTCGAAGTCTGGCTGGAGCGCTGGCGCTCCGGCGGCTTCGCGCCGGTGCGCGACGCCTGGTGCGCGCGCTCCTGCACCCTCGGGCGGCGGGTGCGTTTCGAGGTCGGGGCGGTTGCCCTGAGCGGCGAGGCGGTCGGTCTCGGAGCCGACGGCAGTCTCGCGATAC
>LUYR01000257.1 GCA_001603335.1 Rhodospirillales bacterium Alpha_05
AGATCGGCGGCGGCACGTTGGTGAGGAAGCCGTCGAAGCGGAGGTCGCGGCGCTTCGGCGCGAGCTCCGCCGGTCCGTAGAGCCGCGCGGTGGGGAATGCCTTCACCGCTTCGGCGGCGAACAGATGGTGCTGGAGGTTGGGGCAGACGATTGCGCCGACTTCGCCGAGCAGTGTGATTTCGTGCCGCAGTTCCTCGGGGATCGCCACCGGGGAGTAGAGCAGCAGCCGGCCGCTGCCGAGGCGGATGATGGTCATCCGCGCGCCGACGGAAAACCCGAAGACCTTGAGCGGCATCTCCACGGTCCAGAGGTTGGGGGCGATCGAAACGAGGGGGCCGGGAACAGGAATCATGACGGGCCTTCGGGAACTGGATATGGCAAGGGTTCGGAACGCAACGCGTGGCGCGCGGATGCGTTGCGCGGGAATGCGCGAGAAATCCGAAGACAATGCCAGGGCGTCCGCTCGGGCCGTTCTCGGTCGGGTTCTCGCGTGCGATGCGCAAAAGACGTAGTGCGGCACGCCGCGATCCGCGAGGTGCCGACGACCGTTTCCCGACGGTTATGTTCGGCGGCGCTTAAGCGACGTCCTGGCAAACGTCGACCCAGGTGGCGCCGACGAGGGCGGCCATCCGTTCCGGCGCGATGCGGAGCGCGCTGTGGGTCGAACCCGCCGCCGGGAGCACCTCGTCGAAGGCCTTGAGCGAAATGTCGCAATAGATCGGCAGCGGCGTCCTGAGGCCGAACGGGCAGACACCGCCGACCGGATGGCCGGTGAGCTCGCTCACCTCTTCCGCCCCGAGCATCCGCGCCTTGCCGCCGAACGCGGCCTTGATCTTTTTGTTGTCGAGGCGCGCGTCGCCGCGCGCGACGACGAGGAACACCGTCTCGCCCATCTTCAGCGACAAGGTCTTGGCGATCTGCCCCGGCGCGACGCCGTGGCCCTCGGCGGCGAGCGCCACGGTGGCGGTGCTCTCCGCGAGTTCGAGGATTTCGATGTCGGGCGCGTTCTCGGCGAAGAACGCGCGGACGGACTCAATGCTCATCTCGGAAAGATCCTTCAGGCGATGGAGGGGGAGGTCCAGTGCGGCACGCGGTCCTTGTCGACCAGCATCGCGCGCACGCCTTCGATGAAGTCCGGCGTGCGGATCATCTCGAGGGCGGTGGCGAGTTCGGCGTCGAGCGCCTCGCGCAGGTCCATGGATTTCGCCGCTTCGATCAACGCCGCGGTGCGGCGCATCGCATCGGGGGCGTGGGTTTGCAGCGTGCGCAAGGTCTGGTAGGCCCAGTCGCTTTCGTCCTCGGCGAGACGGGCGAAGATCGCCAGCACGTCGGAGCCGTGGAAGACCTCCTCGATCACCGCGCGGTGGTCGGCGAGTTCGCTCTCTCCGGCGTCGCGCGGCAGGCTGTCGAGGATGTCGGCGATCTCGCCCGGGTCGGAATGAATCGCGGCTTCGAGCTGGCCGAGCTCGTCGGAGGGGACGAAGTGGGTCGCCATGCCGCAGTAGAGCGCATCGGCGGCGGAGAGGCGCGCTCCGGAAAGGCCGAGGTACATGCCGATGCCGCCCGGCAGGCGCGACAGCGAATAGGTCGCGCCGACGTCGGGGAAGAAGCCGATCGCGGTCTCGGGCATCGCCAGCATCGCCTTTTCGGTGACGACGCGATATTTGGCGTGCATCGAGATCCCCATGCCGCCGCCCATGCAGATGCCGTCGATCAGCGAGACATACGGCTTGGGGAAGACGCTGGTGGCGTAGTCGAGGTCGTATTCCTTGGCGAAGAACTGCGCGTTGGCTTCGTGTTCGCCGTCGAGGCTGGCCTGACGCACCGCGCGGATGTCGCCGCCCGCGCAGAACGCCTTGCCCTCGCCCTTCAGCACCACCGCGAGAATGCTGGAATCCACCGCCCAGGCGTCGAGCTGGGCGTGCATCGCCGCGATCATCTCGGGCGTGAGCGCATTCAGGACGCGCGGGCGGTTGAGAGTGATGGTGCCGATGCGGTCGGCGGCGGAGAACAGGATGTCGTCGGTCATCGGGCGGCTTCCGTAGGTTCAGCGATGGGTGAACGCGGGTTTGCGCTTGTCGAGGAAGGCGGCCATGCCTTCGGCCTGGCCCTCGGTGGCGAAGGTGGCATGGAACTGCCGACGCTCGAAGCGCAGGCCTTCGGCGAGCCCGACTTCCTCGGCGCGGTGCACCGCCTCCTTTGCCAGGATTACCGCAGGGAGGTTGTGTTCGGCAATGGTTTCGGCCGCCTTGAGTGCCTCCGCGAGGGTCTCGGCGGCGGGCACCACCCGCGCCACCAGCCCGGCGGCCTTGGCTTCCGCCGCGTCGATCATCCGCCCGGTGAGCACCATGTCCATCGCCAGCGCCCGACCGACGAGGCGGGGCAGGCGCTGCGTGCCGCCCATCCCCGGGATCACGCCGAGCTTGATCTCCGGCTGGCCGAAGCGGGCGTCGTCGCCCGCGATGACGAAGTCGCACATCATCGCCAGTTCGCAGCCGCCGCCCAAGGCAAAGCCGCGCACCGCGCCGATCACCGGCTTGCGCAGGCGGGGGAAGCGGTCCCAGACGCCGAGGTAGTCCTCGGCCAGCACCTCGCCGAAGGACTTGGCCGACATTTCCTTGATGTCCGCCCCGGCGGCGAACGCCTTTTCCGAACCGGTGATCACCATCGCGCCGATATCGGGATCGGCGTCGAAGGCTTCGAGCGCGTCGAGGAGTTCGTGGGCGAGGGCGTCGCAGAGCGCGTTGAGCGCCTTCGGCCGGTCGAGGCGAACCAGCCCGACGCGGCCATGGGTCTCGACGGCGATCTGGGTGTAGGCGGACATGGCGATGGTCTCCTGTGATGTCTGCGGCAACTCTAGAGGTGCATTCCTCTATTTGTCAAACAAATATGAATTTGCCTCCGGTTGGCATCGGTCGCCGGATTGGCGTATGTCTGATGGCGTCAACCGCATCGGGAGTATTTCGCGTGCCCAGCCAACCGCTTCGCAGCTTCGCCAGCGACAACTATGCGGGCACCGCGCCCGAAATCCTCGAGGCCCTCGCCACCTGCAACGGGGGCGGGGCCAAGCCCTACGGCAACGACGACCTCAGCCTCACGGTCACGGCGCGCCTCGCCGAGGTCTTCGAGTGCGACCTCGAGGTGCTGCTGGTGCCCACCGGCACCGCCGCCAATGCGCTTGCCTTGAGCCTTCTCACCCCGCCCTGGGGCGCGGTGCTCTGCCATCCGTCGAGCCACATCAACACCGACGAATGCGGCGCGCCCGAGTTCTTCACCAACGGCGCCAAGCTCCTTACCCTCGGTGACGGCGCGGACGCCAAGCTCGACGCCGCACTGGTGCAGGGTGCGGCGCAGTGCAAGATCGGCGACGTCCACGCGGTGCAGCCGTCGTGCGTCTCGATCACCCAGGCCACCGAGGTCGGCAGCATCTACACCCCGTCGGAAGTCGCCGAGATCGGCGCGGCGTGCCGCGCGGCGGGGCTGAAACTCCACATGGACGGCGCGCGCTTCGCCAATGCGCTGGTGTCGCTCGGCTGCGCGCCCGCCGAGGTCACCTGGAAGGCGGGAGTGGACGTGCTCTCCTTCGGCACGGTGAAGAACGGCACCCTCAACGCCGACGCGGTGGTGTTGTTCGACAAGAGCCTCGCGGCGGAGGCGGGCTTCCGCCGCAAGCGCGCCGGGCACTTGACCTCGAAGATGCGCTTCGTTTCGGCGCAGATGCTTGCCTACTTGGAAAACGACCGCTGGCTCGCCCACGCACGCCACGCCAACGCGATGGCGAAGCGCCTCGAAGACGGCCTGAAGACGGTTGCGGGGGTGGAGATGACCGGCGCGCCGACGCGCTCCAACATCCTGTTCGTCAAGCTCGCGCCGCACATCTGCGCCGGGCTGCTGGCGGAAGGGTTCGCGTTCTACCACGACCGCTGGGCGCCGGGGGTGGTGCGGCTGGTGACCTCGTTCGCCACTCCCGAGGCCGACGTCGACGCCTTCGTCGCGGCGGCGAAGCGGCTGGCCGGATAACGAACGCCCGGAGGAGCGGGCTCCTCCGGGCGCGGCGGGG
>LUYR01000258.1 GCA_001603335.1 Rhodospirillales bacterium Alpha_05
AGGGCGAGCCGCAGCGCACCAAGGTGATCGGCCGCTCCAAGGCCTACCACGGCGTCAACTTCGGCGGCATGAGCGTCGGCGGCATCGCGGGCAACCGCAAGATGTTCGGCGGCGGCATCGATGCCGACCACATGCCCCACACCCTCCTCGCCGCCAACGCCTTCTCCAAGGGCCTGCCGAAGAAGGGCGCGGAAAAGGCCGAGGAACTCGAGGACATCATCGCCCTGCACGACGCCTCCACCATCGCGGCGGTGATGGTCGAGCCGTTCTCCGGCTCCGCGGGCGTGATCCTGCCGCCCGAGGGCTACATGAAGCGGATCCGCGAGATCTGCGACAAGTACGGCATCCTCCTGATCTTCGACGAAGTGATCACCGGCTTCGGCCGCACCGGCCACATGTTCGGCGCCCAGGCCCTCGGCGTCACGCCCGACATCATCACCTTGGCAAAGATGATCACCAACGGCACGATCCCCATGGGCGCGGTGCTCGCCACCGAAACCATCTACGATGCCTTCATGGAAGCGGGCGGGCCGGAGCACGCCATCGAGTTCCCGCACGGCTACACCTATTCGGGCCACCCGGTCGCCTGCGCGGCGGCGCTCGCCACCCTCGACCTGATCAAGGCCGACGACCTCGTCGCCCGCGCCGCCAAGCTCGCGCCCTACTTCGAGGAGGCGATCCACAGCTTGAAGGGCCTGCCCCACGTCGAGGACATCCGCAACTTCGGCCTCGCCGGCGCGGTGCAGCTCGAGGAAGTCCCCGGCCTGCCGGGCAAGCGCGCTTTCGACCTGTTCCAGAAGTGCTGGGACAAGGGCGCCTACGTCCGCTGCGGCGGCAACACCCTGCAGTTCGCCCCCGCGTTCGTCGCGGAAACGGCGGACATCGACCGGCTGTTCGGCATCGTCGCCGACGCCCTCAAGGAGTCCGTGTGATGACCGTTGCTACCCAAACCCTGCCGGTGATCGGCCACGTCGTCGGCGGCAAGGCGATCGAAACCGCCGCCCGCTACCAGGACGTCTTCAATCCGGCCTCGGGCCG
Source organism: Rhodospirillales bacterium Alpha_05 (assembly GCA_001603335.1). Lineage (GTDB taxonomy): Bacteria > Pseudomonadota > Alphaproteobacteria > Rhodospirillales > Rhodospirillaceae > Oleispirillum. The sequence goes on from LUYR01000258.1 coordinate 1,039, forward strand.
CGCCGTCGCCCGCCTTGCGCTCGCGAGCAAGGCCGAGACCGACGCGGCGGTCGAGGTGGCGCACGCCGCCCACCGCGACTGGGCCGCGACCCCGGTGGCGAAGCGCGCCCAAGTGATGTTCCGCTTCAAGGTTCTGCTGGAGCGCGACGCCGACCGGATCTGCCAGGCGATCGCGCTCGAACACGGCAAGACCGTCGACGACGCCCGTGGCGAACTCGGGCGCGGCATCGAGGTGGTCGAATACGCCTGCGGCGCGGGCGAACTCCTCAAGGGCGAGCACTCGAAGAACGTCGGCCCGGGCATCGACGCCTGGAGCGAATTCCAGCCCCTCGGCGTGGTGGCGGGGATCACCCCGTTCAACTTCCCCGCGATGGTGCCGATGTGGATGTTCCCGATGGCGCTGGTGTGCGGCAACACCTTCGTGCTCAAGCCCTCCGAGCGCGATCCCTCGGCCTCGCTGATCATGGCCGAGCTGCTCGCCGAGGCCGGGCTTCCGGCCGGGGTGTTCAACGTCGTCAACGGCGACAAGGAAGCCGTCGACGCCCTGCTCGCCCACCCCAAGGTCAAGGCGGTGAGCTTCGTCGGCTCCACGCCGATCGCCGAGCTGATCTACAAGACCGCCACCGCCAACGGCAAGCGCGTCCAGGCGCTCGGCGGCGCGAAGAACCACGCGGTGGTGATGCCCGACGCCGACCTCGACGCGGCGGTGTCCGCGATGATCGGCGCGGCCTACGGTTCGGCGGGCGAACGCTGCATGGCGCTTTCGGTCGCGGTCTGCGTCGGCGACGCGGTGGCCGAGGACCTGATCGCCAAGCTCAAGCCCGCGATCGCGGCGATCAAGGTCGGCGCTGCCTCGCAGAGCGGCATCGACATGGGCCCGGTGATCACCAAGGCGAGCCAGGAAAAGATCAAGGGCTACGTCGACGCGGGCGTCGCGGACGGCGCGGAGCTGGTGGTCGACGGCCGCGCCATCGCGGTCGAGGGCCACGCCAACGGTTACTTCGTCGGCCCCTGCCTGCTCGACAAGGTGACGCCCGAGATGAGCGTCTACACCGACGAAATCTTCGGCCCGGTGCTGTGCATCGTGCGGGTCAAGACCCTGCACGAGGCGATGGATCTGATCGACGCCCACGAGTTCGGCAACGGCACTTGCATCTTCACCCGCGACGGCGAGGCGGCGCGCTACTTCACCGACGCGATCCAGGTCGGCATGGTCGGCGTCAACGTTCCCCTGCCGGTGCCGGTGGCCTACCACAGCTTCGGCGGCTGGAAGCGGTCGCTGTTCGGCGATTTGCACATCTACGGCCCCGATTCGGTGCGCTTCTACACCCGCAGGAAGGCGATCACCCAGCGCTGGCCGTCCTCCGGCATCGCCGAAAAGACCCAGTTCGCCTTCCCCAACATGGCGCGCTGACCCGGTTCCAGCTCCCGACGAAAAAACATAAGCGGCGAAATCCCTTGCAGGGGTTTCGCCGCTTTTCCATGTTAGTCTGTATCTCAGACCCGAAATTTCCGAAGGAATCCATGGTGCCAGTCGGCTCGCCGGTCTCCATCGACATGCTGATCGCCTTCGCCGTGCTGATCGGCGTGTTCGTGCTGTTCGTCATCGATCGGCTGCCGCCGCAGCTCACCGCGATGACCGCGATGGCGGTGCTGCTGGTCACCGGAGTGATCTCCACCGACGACGCCCTCGCGGTGTTCTCCAACTCCGCCACCGCCACCATCGCCGCGATGTGCATTCTCTCCGCCGCGCTCGAACGCACCGGCGTGATCGACGTGCTCGGCCGCTGGCTGATCGGCATGGCGGACCGCAGCCGCTTCGTCACCGTTGCGTCGATGATGCTGGGCGTCGCCGCGGTGTCGGCGTTCATGAACAACACCCCGGTGGTGATCATCATGGCGCCGGTGGTGATCGCGGTTGCCCGCCAGCTCAAAGACAGCCCGACGATGTACCTGATTCCGCTGTCGTACATGGCGATCCTGGGCGGCACCTGCACCCTCATCGGCACCTCGACCAACATCCTCACCGACGGCGTCGCCACCGCCAACGGCCAGGAACCGTTCAGCATGTTCGAGGTCACCCCGGCTGCGGTGATCATGGCGTTCGCGGGCATCGCCTACGTTCTCGGCCTTGGCCGGCTCCTCCTGCCCAAGCACGAACTCCTCGACACCGAGGTGATGGCCGAGGCACCGCGCACCCGCTTCATCGCCGAGGCGGTGATTCCCGAAGGCTCGCACCTGATCGGCAAGACCTTGAACGAAGTCGTCCTCACCAGCGACGAGGGCTACGTGATTCTCGACCTGGTGCGCGAGCGCAAGGGCCGCCGCAGCACCCTCTCGGGCCTGCGCGAGACGATGCGCGAGCTCCGCGCCGACCCCGACGACAACAAGCCGCGCTCGGCGATGCGCGACCTGCCGCTTCAGGCGGGCGACCGGCTGGTGTTCCGCAGCGACAAGTCGGAGCTGATGGAGCTGAAGGAAAGCACCGGCATTACCTTCGACATCGAGGGCAGCACCGAAACCTATCGCTCGCTGATGCCGCGCCAGACCACCGTGCGCGAGGGCGTGGTCGGCGCGAACTCGCGTTTCCTCGGCCGCTCCCCCGCCGATCTGCGCCTGCGTCGGCATTACGACAGCTACATCGTCGCAGTCAGCCGCGACCGCCGCAGCGTCACCACCCAGTTCGACACCTTCCGCCTGCGCAAGGGCGACGTCCTGCTGTTCGAGGGCCCGACGGAGGAACTCGACCGGATGTTCGCGCAGGAAGACATCCTGCCGGTCACCCACCTGCCCTCGCGGCCGTTGCAGCCGCTCAAGGCGGCGATCACGGTGGGGGTGATCCTCGGCGTCGTCGGCCTCTCCGCGCTCAACGTGATGCCGATCGCGGGTCTGGCGATCGCGGGTGCGATCGTCGCGATCCTCGCGAACTGCCTCACCATCGAACGCGCCTACGAATCGATCGAGTGGCCGATCCTGATGCTGATCTTCGGAATGCTGACGGTCTCCACCGCGATGGCCAACTCGGGCGCGGCGACCCTGATCGTCGAGGTGGTCACCGGGGTCGCAAAGGACTTCGGCCCGCTGGCGATGCTGGCGGCGGTCTACATGATCACCTCGCTGTTCACCGAGGTGCTGTCCAACAACGCCTGCGCGGTGCTGATCACGCCGATCGTGATCGGCATCGCCGAGCAGGCCGGGATCGATGCGCGGCCGCTGGTGGTGGCGGTGATGCTGGGCTCGTCGGCGAGCTTCGCCACGCCCATCGGCTACCAGACCAATACCTACGTCTACAACATCGGCAATTACCGCTTCGTCGACTTCCTGAAGATCGGGGTGCCGATGAACATCCTGATGCTGATCGTCGCGGTGCTGGTGATTCCGATGTTCTGGCCGCTGACGCCGTAGCGCCTACTGCCGCACGCCCAAAATCTGCGCGGTGGTGGCGTCGACGCGGAGTTCCTGCGGCTTGCCGTTCTCGTCGAAGAAGCCGATCACGTAGACCCACGCGCCATGGTCCTTGACCAGCCGTGCAGGTCCGAGCTCGCCCTCGATCGCGGGCATGATCCGGTCGAGCACGGCGGAGAGGGGCATCACCTCCTGCACCTCGGGGAGCGATGCGGTCTCATCCGCAAACGCTTCCGCACCGATGCCGAAAATCGCCGCCATCGCCACCAATCCGATTCGCCTTGCCGACATCGCCGACCACCGCCCGTTCGCCATGGGGAGACGACTCTAGGTCAGGCGCACGCGCTAATCCAGCGTCATGCGGTAACGTTTGATTGCAATCGCACCCGCCACCGCCATGAACGCGGCCATCGCCAGGGTGTCGATCGCGAGGTCGCCCCACGGGCTGCCTTTGAGCAGGATGCCGCGCACGATGCGGAGGAAATGGGTGAGCGGCAGCACCTCGCCGATCGCCTGCGCCCACACCGGCATGCCGCGGAACGGGAACATGAAGCCCGACAGCAGGATCGACGGGAGAAAGAAGAAGAACCCCATCTGCACCGCCTGGAGCTGGTTTCCGGCGATGGTGGAGAAGGTGAAGCCGACCGCGAGGTTGGCGGCGATGAACACCACGGTGACGAGGGAGAGCAGCGCCAGCGAGCCGACCATCGGCACCGCGAACAGCAGCTTCGCCACCGCCAGGATGAACGCCACCTGGAGGTAGCCGACCGCGATGTAGGGGAGGATCTTGCCCAGCATCACCTCGAGCGGCGTCAGCGGCATCGCCAGCAGGCTTTCCATGGTGCCGCGCTCGCGCTCGCGGGTGACCGCGAGGCAGGTCATGATCACCATAGTCATCGTCAGCACCACCCCCATCAGGCCGGGCACGATGTTGAACGCGGTCTCGCCCTCGGGGTTGTAGCGGCGGTGCACCACCAGATCGAACGGCGGCTCGCCCTGGCGGAGGTTGGCGTGCGGACCGGCGAGGTCGCGGTCGGCGGCATGGAGCGCGATGTGCGCGATCACGCCGAGGGCGTTGGCGGTGGCGGCCGGATCGGTGGCGTCGGCCTCGACCACCAGATGCGGATGCTCGCCGCGCAGCACACGGCGGGAGAAGTCCGCCGGGATGGTGACGACGAACTGGGCCTCGCCGCGGGCGAGGATGTCGTCCGCCGCCGCCTCGCTCGAAGGCAGCAGGGTGATGTCGAAGTAGCGCGACGCCTGCATCGCCGCCACCACCGAGCGCCCCATCGGGCCGTGGTCGGCGTCGAGAATCGCGGTCGGCAGGTGCTTGGGGTCGGAATTGATCGCGTAGCCGAACAGCAGCAGCTGCAACAGCGGAATCCCCACCATCATCCCGAAGGTCATGCGGTCGCGCCGCATCTGGACGAATTCCTTGATCATCATCGCCGCGAGCCGCGCGAGGGAAAAGCTCATCGCCCGCCCTCCGGATGTTCGGCCATCAGGTGGATGAACACGTCCTCGAGGTTGGGGTCTTCCGCCCGCCAATCGACGCCGAGGCCGTCGAGGTCGCGCCCGAGCGCCGCCGCGTCGGTCCCGGC
>LUYR01000259.1 GCA_001603335.1 Rhodospirillales bacterium Alpha_05
GCTCGACGTCGCGGACGAATTCCGCGCCGATGATGTCGAGGGCGCAGGTTTCGGAGGCGAGGATGTAGGCCTCGCCGAGCTTGCCGAGCACCAGGGGCCGCACGCCCGCCGGGTCGCGCACGCCGATCATCGCCTCGGGCGAGAGCATCACCAGCGAGTACGCGCCCTTCACCTGCCGCAGCGCATCCATCACCCGCTTCGGGATCGAGGAGTCGAGGCTGGTGGCGATCAGGTGGACGATCACCTCGGTGTCGGAGGTCGACTGGAACAGGCAGCCGCGCCGGATCAGCTGGCTGCGCAGCGTCATCGCGTTGGTGAGGTTGCCGTTGTGCGCGATCGCGAAGCCGCCGCTCTCGAACTCGGCGAACAGCGGCTGAACGTTGCGGAGGATGGTCTCGCCGGTGGTGGAGTAGCGGACGTGGCCGATGGCGCTGTCGCCGACCAGGGCGTTGATCACCGATTCCTGGGCGAAGTTGGCGGCGACGTGGCCGAGGCCCTTGTGCGAGTTGAACCGGTCGCCGTCGCGCGCGACGATGCCCACCGCTTCCTGGCCGCGATGCTGGAGGGCATGCAGGCCGAGGGTGGTGAGACGGGCGGCGTCAGGGGTGCCGAATACGCCGAAGACCCCGCACTCCTCCTTCAACTTGTCATCGTCGAAGGGATCGGTGGTCAGGCATTGCTTCGCGCAGCAGGTCATGTCGGTGATCACTCTTAAAACGGTTGGCACGAACTCGAAGGGCTTAACGATTGGCGTCGATGAGGCGGTTCATCTCGCGCCGCTGGTCTTCGGCATAGCCCTGCGGCGCATCCGCCGCGGGCTGCTTGGGCGCGGGTGCGCTCCAGGATTTCACGGTCTTTTCCAGCTCGATGGCGTCCTGCGCGGTGCGCGAGGCCTTTTTCGCCTGGTTGCCCGCCTCGTAGAGGCTGTCGGGCGCCCAGCCTTTCAGCACGTCGGCGGCGGAGACGATCCAGGGGGTGGTCTTCGCCCCTTTCATCCACGACGGCGGGCCGCTCAAATCCAGCATCCAGGTCATCACGATGTACGCCAGCACCACGAGCAGCGCGCCGCGCACGATGCCGTAGGCGAAGCCGAGCGCGCGGTCGAGCGGCGACAGGATGCTCACCCGCACGCCTGCCGAAATCGCGCGGACGATGATCGAGGCGACGATCATCGTGCCGATGAACAGGGCGGCGGCGGCCACCGCGTCGGCGGCGAGGTGGTTGCTGATCATCGCGCGGAAGTAGGGCCGCAGCATCGGCAGGCCGAACACCACCGCCGCGATCGAGACCGCCCACGCGCCGATCGAAAGCGCCTGGTTGGTGAAGCCGCGCATCATCGCGAACAGCGCGGAGAACACGACAATGGCGAAGACGACGATATCGACCATCGGCAGGGAGGAAGGGTTCAAGCCTTGGGCTCCTCTTTGCGTCCCGGTGCGTTCGCCGCCGGGAACAACGCCACGACATCCTGGGCGTGGCCAACTTCCCGCGGGGTGATCCCCTCGGGCGGCGACGCCTTGCGTCCGCCGGTGCGCAGCCGGCGGGGCATCAACGCCGAGGCAAAGCCGAGTTTGGCCGCCTCCTTCAAGCGCAAGTCCGGCTGCGCTACCGCGCGTACTTCGCCGGAAAGGCCGATCTCGCCGAACACCACGATGTCGGCGGGAGCGGGAACGCCCGAAAACGACGAAAGCACCGCGCACGCGACCGCGAGGTCGGCGGCGGGCTCGGAAATTTTCAAGCCCCCTGCGACGTTCAAATAAACGTCATGGCCGCCAAAAGCAATGCCGCAGCGCGCTTCGAGCACCGCGAGCAGCATCGAGAGGCGGCTGGAATCCCACCCGACCACCGCGCGGCGCGGCGTGCCGAGCGACGATGGCGCGACAAGTGCCTGAATCTCAACAAGAACAGGGCGGGAGCCCTCGAGTCCGGCGAACACGCAGCTGCCCGCGACGTTGCCGCGACGTTCCGCCAGGAACAGCGCCGACGGGTTGGCGACTTCGCCCAAGCCCCCGTCGGTCATCTCGAACACGCCGATTTCGTCGGTCGCGCCGAATCGATTCTTCACCGCGCGCAGAATTCGGAAGTGATGGCCGCGCTCGCCCTCGAAGTAGAGAACGGTGTCGACCATGTGCTCGACGACGCGCGGGCCCGCCAGCGTGCCCTCCTTGGTCACGTGCCCGACCAGGAACAGCACGAAGCCGCGCCGCTTCGCCAACCGGATCAGCTCGTGCGCGCAGGCGCGCACCTGGCTCACCGTGCCCGGCGCGGAATCCAGGCTGTCGAGATACATCGTCTGGATCGAATCGATGATCACCACGTCGGGCGGCTGCGCCACGTCCAGGGTCGCGATGATGTCGCGGAGATTCATCGCCGCCGCCAAGTCCACCGGCGCCTGCTCGAACCCCAGCCGCCGCGCCCGCAGGCGCACCTGGTCCACCGACTCTTCGCCCGAAACGTACGCGCACTTCGCGGCCTTCAAGGCCAACTGCGCCGCCGCCTGCAACAGCAACGTCGACTTGCCGATTCCCGGGTCGCCGCCCACCAGCAGCACCGAACCCGCCACCAGCCCGCCGCCGCTCACCCGGTCCAACTCGCCGATGCCGGTCTCGCGCCGCGCCACCGGCTCGCCCACGCCCTGCAACGACACGAAGTCGATCACCCGCCCGTTCGCCAACGCCTTGCCCTGTGGCGACGACGCGGCGGGCGCGGCCTCCTCGGCAATGCTGTTCCACGCGCCGCACGCCTCGCAGCGCCCGGCCCACTTGCCGTAAACCGCGCCGCAGGACTGACAGACGAACCGGGTGGTGGACTTGGCCATTGGGCTCAGGCTCCGAAGTAAGGAAGACAGGGGCTCCGCCCCTGGACCCCGCGAGGGGACTCGGTCCCCTCGACCCCATAACTTCCGCGAAGCGGGATCATACCGTCACGTGGCGATGGGTTTACTGCGCTTCGCGCGAAGAACTCAAGGGAGGTCAGGAGGGGCGAGCCCCTCCTGGCGGGGCGCGGGGCGGCAGCCCCGCAGCACGTCCGCTGAGCCCTCACCGGCGCAGGTCCATGGTGATCGGGCCTTCGGCGCGGCCGTGGATGAACTGGTCGACGTAGGGGTTGCCCGAGTTGTCGATGTCGGCGATCGGGCCGACCCAGACCAGCTTGCCCTTGTAGAGCATGGCGACGCGGTCGGCGATCTTGCGCGCCGAGGCCATGTCGTGGGTGATGGTGATGGCGGTGGCGCCGAGGCGTTTGACGCAGGTGACGATCAGGTCGTTGATCACGTCGGCCATGATCGGGTCGAGGCCGGTGGTGGGTTCGTCGAAGAAGATGATCTCGGGCTCGGTGGCGATGGCGCGGGCCAGCCCGACGCGCTTCTGCATGCCGCCCGAGAGTTCGGAGGGCCAGAGCTTGGCGACGTCTTCGGTGAGGCCGACCTTGGCGAGGGTTTCGACCGCGAGGTCGTAGGCCGCCTTGCGGTCCAGCTTGCCCGCCTGGAGTGCGCCGAAACTGACGTTTTCCCACACCGGCAGGCTGTCGAACAGCGCCGCGCCCTGGAAGAGCATGCCGATCTTGGCGTTGATCCGCTCGATTTGCTTGCCGCCCATGCCGATGACTTCCTCGCCGTCGACCTGGATCGAGCCGGATTCGGGCCGGACGATGCCCTGGATCGACTTGATCAGCACCGACTTGCCCGAGCCCGAGCCGCCGATCACGACGATGGATTCGCCCGCCTGGACGTCGAGGTCGATGCCGTCGAGGACGACCTTGTCGCCGAAGCGCTTGTGGACGTCGCGCAGGCGGATTTTCGGGGCGGCGGCTTCGGTCATGTCCGGGCTTTCACTGCGCGAAGAAGATTTCGGTGATGCCGTAGTTGGCGATCAGGATGAGGATCGAGGCGGAGACCACGGCGTTGGTGGTGGCCGCGCCCACGCCCTGCGCGCCGCCCTTGGAGTAGTAGCCGTTGTAGCAGCCGAGCAGCGCGATGAGGAAGCCGAACGCCGCCGCCTTGACCAGGCCCGAGAGCACGTCGAGGGGTTCGAGCACCTGCCAGGTGTTGGCGAGGTAACTGCCCGAATTGAAGCCGAGCTTGCCGATCGCGATGATGTAGCCGCCGAAGATGCCGAGGATGTCGGCGACGACGACGAGCAGCGGCATCATCAGCAGGCCGGCGAGGACGCGCGGCGAGACCAGGTACTTGAACGGGTTGGTCGAGAGCGTGGTGAGCGCGTCGACCTGCTCGGTGACGCGCATGGTGCCGATCTCGGCGGCCATCGACGCGCCGATGCGCCCGGCGACCATCAACCCGGCGAGCACCGGCCCGAGCTCGCGGGTGATCGACAGGGCGACGACCATCGCCACCGCGCCTTCCGCCTGGAAGCGCGCGAAGCCCGAGTGGCTTTGCAGCGCCAGCACCATGCCGGAGAAGATCGCGGTGAGCGCCACCACCGGCAGCGAGAAGTAGCCGATGTCGATGAACTGGCGGAGGATCTGGCGCGGGTAGAACGGCGGCCGCACCATGTGGGTGACGGCGGCGAGGGCGAACCGCGAGAGCCGTCCGACGGCGGCGAGGAAGGTGAGGAACACCCGTCCGATCAGGGCAAGCACATTCATGGGGCGGTGCCGTTCTTGTAAATGCGTGGCAGGCGCGGACCGAGGCGGGTCAACAGCTCGTAGGAGATGGTGTTTCCCGCGTCCGCCAGCGTATCGATGCTCGCATATTTACCGATAACGTCGATGGTGTCACCCGGTTGAATCCGCCCTTCCGGGACCTCGCCGATGTCGAAGGTGGTGAGATCCATGGAAATCCGGCCGACGAGGCGCGCCTTCCAGGTGTCGTGCACCGTGGCGTAGACCGGCGGCGCGGCGGGATTGGCGGTGATGCTGCGGAGGAAGCCGTCGGCGTAGCCGAGGGCGACGGTGGCGAGGCGGCTCGGCTTCGGCACTTCGTAGGTCGCGCCGTAGCCCACGGTTTGCGGCGCGTCGATGCTCTGGATCTGGACCACCTTGGCCGACAGGGTGACGACGTGCGCCATCGGGTTTTCGCGCCCCGGCGTGGGGTTGCCGCCGTAGAGGCCGATGCCGGGACGGACGAGATCGAAGTGGGCGCGCGGCCCGAGGAAAATCCCCGAAGTCGCCGAGAGGGCCGCGGGCACGCCCGGCAGGTCCTTGGCGAACTTGGTGAAGGTTTCGAGCTGCTGGTGGTTGAGCGGGTGGCGCGGCGTGTCGGCGCAGGCGAAGTGGCTCATCAGCAGCTGGGGCGCGAGCGCCTGCATCCAGTTCTGGTTGGTGCGGATGCGGTCGAACTCGGCGCGCGACAGGCCGAGGCGGGTCATGCCGGTGTCGACCTGGAGCGCGGTCGGGTGGCTGTGGCCGTGTGCGGCGACGAACTTCAGCCAGCCTTCGACCTGCGACATGCCGCTCAACACCGGGATCAGGTGGGCGGCGGCGAACTCGGGCTCGGTGCCGGGATTGGGGCCGTGGAGGACGAAGATCCGCGCGTCGCCGACGGCGGGGCGCAGCGCGAGGCCCTCGTCGAGGTGGGCGACGAAAAAGCTGGTGCAGCCGGCGCGGCGAAGCTCGCGGGCGACGGTGGTTGCGCCGAGACCGTAGGCGTCGGCCTTGACCACCGCGGCGGCTTCGGCGGTGCCCGCCTGGGTCTTGAGGTAGCGCCAGTTGGCGACGATCGCCGCCAAGTCGACGGAAAGCGTCGCCCCGGCGCGCGCGAGGGCGGCCGGGGAAGGAGCCAGAGACACGGTGGATTATCCTCCGTAGGGAAGGTGTTCGTCGTCGGTCCAGTTGCCGAAGGTGGTGTATTCGCCGTTGAAGTGCAACACCACGGTGTCGGTCGGGCCGTGACGCTGTTTCGCCACGATACATTCGGACTTGAATTCGATTTCCTTGAGGGCGTCTTCCCACTCCTCGACGACGCGCAGGTATTGCCCTTCGTCCTCGCCGTCCTTCTTTTGCGGGCGTTTCGCCTTGCGGTAGTAGTGTTCGCGGTAGACGAACATCACCATGTCGGCGTCCTGCTCGATCGAGCCGGATTCACGCAAGTCGGAGAGCTGCGGGCGCTTGTCGTCGCGGCTTTCCACCGCACGCGAAAGCTGGGAGAGCACCAGCACCGGAACGTTGAGCTCCTTCGCCAGGATCTTCAGGCCGCGGGTCATTTCCGAGAGTTCCTGCACGCGGTTGCTCTCGCGGCGGCTCGATGCGCCGGGGGAGAGCAGTTGCAGGTAATCGATCACGATCATCCCGAGGTTGGACTGGCGCTGTAGGCGGCGCGCGCGGGTGCGGATCGCGCCGACCGAGAGGCCGGGGGTGTCGTCGATGTAGAACGGCACCTTCTCCATCAGGCCGACCGCGGCGGTCAGCTTGTTGAAGTCGTCCTGGGTCATCTTGCCGGTCCGCATCTTGTGACCGGGGATCTGCGCCTCGTTGGACAAAATACGGGTGGCGAGCTGTTCGGCGGACATTTCCATCGAGAAGAACGCGGTCACCGCGCCCGGCCCGTTGGGATCGGTGAACTTGGCGTAGGCGGCGTTGTAGGCGATCGCGGTGGCGAGCGCGGTCTTGCCCATGCCGGGGCGTCCGGCGAGGATCACCAAGTCGGAGTTGTGCAGGCCGCCCAGGAGGTTGTCGAGGTCGACGAGGCCGGTGGTGACGCCCGAGAGGCCGCTCGCCTGGTGGGCGGCGTTGGCCATTTGCAGCGACGCCTTGAGCGCGCTCGAGAAATTGGTGAAGCCGCGCGACGCCTCGCCGGTGGTGGCGAGGCGGTAGAGGCCTTCTTCCGCCTTGCGGATCTGGTCCTCGGCGGTGGTTTCGAGGTTTTCGTCGAAGGCGTCGTTGACCACGTCCTCGCCGAGCGCGATCAACTGGCGGCGGACGTAGAGATCGTGGATCAGCCGCCCGTACTGCTCGGCGTTGATGATGCCGACCACCGAGGCCGCGAGCCGGGTGAGGTAGCCCGCGCCGCCGACGCGCTCCAACTCCTCGCCGCCGTCCATCACCCGCTTCAGGGTGATCGGGTCGGCGGTGTCGCCGCGCTCGGACAGGGTGATGCAGAGCTCGAAGATCTTGCGGTGGGTCGAATCCGCGAAGTGCTCCGGCTTGAGGAAGTCGATGATCTTGTCGATCGCCGCGTTGTTGTTGAGAATCGCGCCGAGCAGCGCCTGCTCGGCCTCGATGTCGTAGGGCGGCGTGCGGGTCGCGACGCGTGGGCTGCCGCCCACGACGTGCAGGGGTTCGGGGAATCCGGGTTCAGGGTTCTGGTTCATCCGCGCAACATATCATGAGTGCTCGAACGCGCTATCGCCGAGTTTTCCACAGCCCTGTGGATAGTGGGGATTATTGGATTCGCCCAAGGTCCTCGATCGCCCCCATCACCACCCCGGCGCCGACGGTGATCAAGAGAATGTCGGAGGCGACGCGGACGTACTTCTGCCCCTCGGGTGGGATCGGCAGACGCATCGCCAGGGTGTTGGGCACCGCGTAGAAGACCACGTCGCGCGGCAGCGGGCGGCCCATCTGCCACTTCTTCGCCTGACCGGGCGGCTGGCAGCCGTTGTGCTTTTTCGCGAGGCCGGGCGGGCAGTTGCCGGCGCCGATCTGCGGGCCGTAGTAGTCGGCGACGGCGCGCCGGTCGCTGTCGGTGAACTGGATCATCAGGTTGACCGAGGAGCCGCCCGAACCGCCGCCACTGCGCTGCACGTTGCCGGGGCCGGCGCTGCCGTGTCCGTTGCCCTTGCCGGGCTTGTCGTTCGCGAAGGCGGGCGAGGCGGCGAGAAAGACGGCACAGGCGAGGGCGAGGGGGGCACGCATCATCGGGACGCTCCTGAAGTTGGCGGTCCCTATTCATATAGTGTTGCCGCGTATAAAAAAACCGCCGCCCGGTGAGGGGCGGCGGCGGTATTCCGGTCGCGGAAAATCCGGATCAGACGGCTTCGTCTTCTTCGGCTTCCGGAGCTTCGGCTTCGTCGGCGACGTCGGCTTCGATCTCTTCGGCTTCTTCCTCGGCGGCGGCGTTACGCTCGGCGAGCGCGGCCTCCTCGGCGGAGCGGGCGATCACGACTTCGACGTTGATCTTGACTTCCGGATGCAGCACGAACGGCACGGAGTAGGTGCCGAGCGCCTTGATCGGCTGGTTGAGCTGCGCGGTGGTCTTCTCGACGGTGAAGCCGGCTTCCTTGACGGCGTCGCGGATGTCGCGGGCGGTGACCGAGCCGTAGAGCTGGCCGGTTTCGGCAGCCTGGCGCACGATCAGGAGGCGCAGGCCTTCCATCTTCGCGGCAACGCCTTCGGCTTCTTCGCGACGCTTCAGGTTGGTCGCTTCGATCTGGACGCGCTGCTGCGCGAAGAGCTCGAGGTTGGCCTTGTTCGCGCGGAGCGCCTTGTTCTGCGGCAGCAGGTAGTTACGCGCGAAGCCCGGCTTGACGTTGACCACGTCGCCGATCTGACCGAGGCGTTCGATGCGTTCCAACAGAATGACTTCCATTGTCCTTGATCCTTTCTGTTCGTCCGGCCCCCGGCGCAGGATTGCACGCGGGTCCGTTAGGAATGCGAAGCGCGGACCGCGCGAGTCGCGCGGTCCGCATGATGCAGCTGAACCGAAAAACCCGTTGCCGGGTCTTACTTCATCACGTACGGCAGCAGCGAGAGATAGCGCGCGCGCTTGATCGCGCGGGCGAGTTCACGCTGCTTCTTCGCCGAGACGGCGGTGATGCGGCTCGGGACGATCTTGCCGCGCTCGGAGACGAAACGCAGAAGCAGCTTGATGTCCTTGTAGTCGATCTTCGGCGCATTGGCACCCGAGAACGGGCAGGTCTTGCGACGACGGAAGAACGGGCGACGCGGAGCGGCCATTAGTTGTCTCCTTCAACGGACTGCGGAGCGGGGGCACGGTCGCGCTCGAAGCGGCGCGGACCACGATCGCCGTCGCCGCGCGGGCCACGGTCGCCACGCGGGCCACGGTCGCCGCGATCACCGCGGTCGCCACGATCGCCACGCTCGTTGCGCGGCTGCATCATCGCCGACGGACCTTCTTCAAGGGCCTCGACGCGCACAGTCATATAGCGCAGAACGTCTTCGTTGATCCGCATCTGACGCTCGTATTCGTCGATCGCAGCCGACGGAGCATCGATGTTCAAGAGAACATAGTGTCCCTTGCGGTTCTTGTTGACGCGGTAGGAGAGGTTACGCAGACCCCAGGCTTCCCGCTTCTTCACCTCGCCGCCACCGGCGACGAGAACTTCGGTCAGGCGATCCATCAGAGCATCCACCTGGGCGGTGCTGATGTCCTGACGCGCGATGACCACGCTTTCGTACAACGACATGTCTAAAAGACTCCCTTTGGCTTCTCTCGTCCCATGGTTTCGACCCTGAAACATTGTTTCACCGGTCTAGCCTCGGGCATAGCCGACCCCATGGTCGGCAAGGAGTTGCAAGGTGGGGGACTATACACATCTTTACAGACGAGGCAAGGGGTGCTTGACAACAGGGTGGGTTATGCTTCTTTTGACGACGGTACGACGAATTCAATGTCACAATCGTCTGGAGGAATAGCGCATGCGCGCAGTGGTTTTCCCGGGGCAAGGCTCTCAGGCCGTCGGCATGGGACAAGAGCTTGCGGCGACGTTCTCGGTCGCTCGCGAGGTCTTCGCCGAGGTTGAGGACGCCCTTGAGCAGAAACTCACGCAGATGATGTTCGAAGGTCCCGAGCAGGACCTGATGATGACCGAAAACACCCAGCCCGCTCTGATGGCTGTGAGTGTGGCAATCATGCGGGTGCTCGACAAGGAATATGGTGTGCGCCTGCCCGACATCGCGACCTACGTTGCGGGTCACTCGCTCGGCGAATACTCCGCGCTCTGCTCTTCGGGCGCGCTCAAGCTTTCCGACACCGCGCGTCTGCTGCGTGTCCGCGGTCGTGCGATGCAGAAGGCGGTTCCCTTCGGCATGGGTGCGATGGCCGCGATCCTCGGCCTCGACGCCGAGCAGGCCCGCAACCTCTCGCTCGAAGCTTCGGAAGGCGAGATCTGCGAAGCCGCCAACGACAACGCTCCGGGCCAGGTCGTGGTTTCGGGTCATGTCGGCGCGGTGAAGCGCGCGATCGAAATCGCGAAGAAGCTGGGCGTGAAGCGCTCGGTCCTCCTGCCGGTGTCCGCGCCGTTCCATTGCGCCCTGATGCGCCCGGCGGCGGAAACCATGCGTGAGGCCCTCGCCAACGTCGAGCTGATGACCCCGGTGATCCCGGTGATCGCGAACGTCACCGCCCAGGCGACCGACGACCCGGAAGAAATCCGCAAGCTCCTCGTCGAGCAGGTCTGCGGCTCGGTGCGCTGGCGCGAAAGCGTTCAGTTCATGAAGGGTCACGGCATCAACACCCTCGTCGAGGTCGGCTCCGGCCGCGTGCTCTCCGGTCTTGCCAAGCGCATCGACCGCGAGATGGACGGCCTGCCGGTTGGCACCGTCGCCGAGATCGAGGCGTTCGCCAAGACGGTTGCCGCCTGATCATCAAGTTTGCCGCCCGGAGTCGCACGAAACATGGCGCTCCGGGCGGTTTCTTTGTGCGCGGTTGGGGCTTGAGGGCCGCGCACGCCAAAAGCAATAAAAGAGCAGAACGTTTATGTTTGATTTGACCGATAAGTGCGCCCTGGTCACGGGCGCTTCCGGGGGAATCGGTTCGGCCATCGCCAAGGCTTTCGCCACCCACGGCGCAAAGGTGGTGCTCTCGGGCACCCGTCAGGATGCCCTTGAGGCGGTCGCCGCCGAGATCGAGGCGTTCGCGCCGGGCAAGGCGATCGTGATCGCCGCCAATCTCTCCGACGCGAAGGACATCGAGCGTCTCGCCGCCGAGGCCGAGGCCGCGATGGGCCGCATCGACATCCTCGTCAACAACGCCGGCCTGACCAAGGACGGCCTCGCGATGCGGATGAGCGACGAGGACTGGCAGACGGTGATCGACGTCAACCTCACCGCCGCCTTCCGCCTTTCCCGCGCGGTGATGCGCGGGATGATGAAGCGCCGCTTCGGCCGGATCATCGGCATCACCTCGGTGTCCGCCGCGATCGGCAACCCGGGGCAGGCCAACTATTGCGCCTCCAAGGCGGGCATGATCGGGATGAGCAAATCCTTGGCGTATGAACTCGCCGGGCGCAATATCACCGTGAACTGCGTCGCGCCGGGGCTGATCCAGACCGCGATGTCGGACGCGATGACCGAGCCGCAGCGCCAGCGCATGCTTGCCGCGATTCCGGTCGGACGGCTGGGCAACTCCGAGGAGATCGCCTCCGCCGCGGTGTTCCTGGCGGCGAACGAAGCCTCCTACGTCACCGGCCAGACCATCCATGTCAACGGTGGCATGGCGATGATCTGAGGTACCCGGGGAGTCGGGCTTGGCGACGGGTCTCCCGACGTCTGGCCTTCCCAGGGAAAGTGTGGTAGTGAACGGGCCACTTGTGCGGATCGACCCCGGCGAAAGCCGCCGGGAGCGTCGCTAAAAGAGGTTCTGTCCGGGAAACCGGATATGGAAGTTAAGTAATCAAACCCAACGAGCGAGAGACCGAGGACAAGCCAATGAGTGATGTCGCCGAACGCGTTAAGAAGATCGTCGTCGAGCATTTGGGCGTCGAGGAAGACAAGGTGACCGATAACGCCAGCTTCATCGATGACCTGGGCGCGGACAGCCTGGATACCGTCGAACTGGTGATGGCTTTCGAGGAAGAATTCGGGATCGAGATTCCGGACGACGCCGCCGAGAAGATTCTCACGGTCAACGACGCGATTTCCTTCATTTCCAAGGCCAACGGCTGATCTAGCCGCATGGGACCACCCTCCATGGGGGTGGTCCCATCTGATTTGTCCCTGGCGCGCGATCGTGCCTTGCCGTGGGACCGCGTCCGCGCCGCAAGACGGGCGGACGGGCGTGATCTTCCCTAAAACGACAACGGGTGGACGAAACATGAGGCGAGTTGTTATCACCGGCCTGGGCTTGCTGACGCCGCTTGGGCGTGGTGTCGAGCTGAACTGGGAACGCCTGATCAAAGGCGAAAACGGCTTCCGCAAGATCGACCGGTTCGAGGTCGACGATCTCCCGGCTCAGGTCGCGGCGATGCTGCCGGCGGGCACCAACCCCGGCGAGTTCGATCCCGATAGCGTGGCTCCCGCCAAGGAACGCCGCCGCATGGACGACTTCATCGTCTACGCGCTCGCCGCCGCCCAGGAAGCGGTCGAGGATTCCGGCTGGATGCCCGACGACGAAGAAGACCGCGCCCGCACCGGCGTGATGATCGGCTCCGGCATCGGCGGCCTCTCCGCGATTGCGGAATGCGCTTCGGTGCTCGACAAGTCCGGCCCGCGCCGGGTGTCGCCGTTCTTCATTCCGTCGAGCCTGATCAACCTGGCCTCGGGCCACGTTTCGATCAAATACGGCTTTACCGGCCCCAATCATTCCGCCGTCACCGCCTGCGCCACCGGCGCGCACGCGATCGGCGACGCCGCCCGACTGATCATGTTCGGCGATTGCGACGTGATGGTCGCGGGTGGCGCGGAATCCGCGATCTGCCGCCTCGGCATTGCCGGGTTCGCTGCCGCCAAGGCGCTCTCCACCGCTTATAACGACAACCCGAGCGCCGCCTCCCGTCCGTGGGACAAGGGCCGCGACGGCTTCGTCATGGGCGAAGGCGCGGGCGTCGTCGTGCTCGAAGAATACGAGCACGCCAAGGCGCGCGGCGCGAAGATCTACGCCGAGGTCAAGGGCTACGGCCTCTCGGGCGACGCCTACCACATCACCGCTCCGCATCCGGAAGGCCGCGGCGCCAAGCGGGCGATGACCATGGCGCTCAAGAACGCCGGCCTCAACGTCGACCAGATCGACTACATCAACGCGCACGGCACCTCGACCCCCTTGGGCGACGAGATCGAAGCGGGCGCGGTGAAGACGATCTTCGGCGATCACGCCTACAAGCTCTCGATGTCCTCGACCAAGTCGGCGATCGGGCATCTGTTGGGCGCGGCGGGCGCGGTCGAGGCGATCTACTCGGTTCTCGCCCTGCGTGACCAGGTGGTGCCGCCGACCCTGAACCTCGAGGATCCGTCGGAAGGCTGCGACATCGATCTCGTGCCGCTGAAGGCCAAGGAACGCAAGGTCGAGGCCGTGCAGTCCAACTCCTTCGGCTTCGGCGGGACCAATGCCTCGCTGATCATGACGAAGATCTAAATGACCAAGAGCATGGCGACGCTGCGCCGCGTCGGCGTCCTGCTCGTCGCCCTGCTGGCCCTGGCCGCCGCGGCGGCCGCGGT
>LUYR01000260.1 GCA_001603335.1 Rhodospirillales bacterium Alpha_05
TTACCCTGTTTTTGCCCGCCACACCCCTACTACGCCCTTGACGCTGTTGCGCGAGGCCATTTCCTGCCTCTCTTACTCATCCCCGAACCGGGATCGCCATCGCGATCCCAACCATCATCGGGGGCGAAATGTCGGCGACCTTCCAACGATCGGAAACCTCCACGCGCGGCGCGCGTATGTTGCGCACCGCGCTCGGTCCCGCCATCGCGCGCTTCCTCGAAGAGCCTGGCATTGTCGAGGTGATGCTCAACCCTGATGGCCGGCTCTGGATCGATCGGCTGTCCGAGGGTCTTTCCGACACCGGCGAACTGGTCGCCCCCGCCGACGGCGAACGGATCATCCGGCTCGTCGCCCACCATGTCGGCGCCGAGGTTCATGCCGGGAGCCCACGTGTTTCGGCTGAACTGCCGGAAACAGGAGAGCGCTTCGAGGGTCTGCTTCCGCCCGTTGTCACGGCCCCCACCTTCGCCATCCGCAAGCCGGCCATCGCCGTCTTCTCGCTCGACGACTATGTTGCAGCAGGCATCATGGACACCGGCCAGGCCAATGCCCTTCGCACGGCGGTCGCCAATCGGAAGAACATTCTGGTCGCCGGCGGCACCTCGACCGGCAAGACCACACTGACCAATGCGCTGCTCGCCGAGGTGGCAAAGAGCGCCGACCGCGTGGTCATCATCGAGGACACGCGGGAACTGCAATGCGCGGCGCCCAATCTCATCGCCATGCGCACCAGGGATGGCGTCGCAACGCTGTCCGATCTCGTCCGCTCCTCCCTTCGTCTGCGCCCCGACCGTATTCCCATCGGCGAGGTGCGCGGGCCGGAAGCGCTTGACCTCCTGAAGGCTTGGGGCACCGGGCATCCCGGCGGCATCGGCACAATCCATGCCGGGACGGCCATCGGCGCGCTGCGCCGACTCGAACAACTGATCCAGGAAGTCGTCGTCACGATTCCCCGCGCGCTGATCGCCGAGACTATCGATCTCGTCGCCGTGTTGTCGGGCCGCGGTTCCGAACGCCGGCTCGCCGAACTTTCCGCCGTCACCGGCCTCAGACCTGACGGCAATTACCAACTCACCGCAATCACTCAAACTCCTGAAGGAACCACCGCATGATCCGTCTCGTCTCTCGCCCTCGCCGCCAGATCGCCGGCGCCACCTCGACACTCCTCCTCACCATGATGATGGCGCCCGCCGCCCACGCGGCGGGATCGTCCATGCCCTGGGAAGCGCCGCTCCAGTCCATCCTCGAATCCATTGAGGGACCAGTCGCCAAGATCATCGCGGTGATCATCATTATCATCACCGGCCTTACGCTCGCTTTCGGCGATACCTCGGGTGGCTTCCGGCGCCTGATCCAGATCGTCTTCGGCCTGTCGATCGCCTTCGCCGCATCGAGCTTCTTCCTGTCCTTCTTCTCCTTCGGCGGCGGGGCGCTCATCTGATGAGTGACGTTTCCGGCTTCATCGTCCCCGTTCACCGTTCCCTGACCGAGCCCATCCTGCTCGGCGGTGCGCCGCGTGCGATCGCCATTCTGAACGGCACGCTCGCGGCAGCGCTCGGCCTCGGACTGCGCCTCTGGCTGGTCGGCCTCCTCCTCTGGGCTGTCGGACATGCCGCCGCAGTCTGGGCGGCCAGGCGCGACCCGCTCTTCGCCGATGTCGGCCGCCGGCACCTGCGCATTCCCTCCCATTTGAGCGTCTGACGATTGCCATGATGAACCTCACCGAATATCACCGCACCTCAGCCCGGCTTGCCGACTACCTCCCCTGGGCGGCCCTGGTCGGCGAAGGCGTCGTGCTCAACAAGGATGGTTCCTTCCAGCGCACCGCGCGATTCCGGGGACCTGATCTCGACAGCGCGGTTCAAGCCGAACTGGTCGCGGTTGCCGGACGGCTTAACAACGCCTTCCGCCGCCTTGGTTCTGGCTGGGCGATTTTCGTCGAGGCGATGCGCGCGCCCGCCCACGATTATCCGGAAAACACCTTTCCCGATCCGGCATCGGCGCTTGTCGATGCCGAGCGCAAAGCGATGTTCGAGGAGGAAGGCGAACACCACGAGTCGCGCTACTACGTGACCTTTCTCTACCTGCCGCCTGCCGAGGATGCGTCGCGCTCGGAACGGTTCCTCTATGAGGGCCGAGAACGGGGTGGCGACGCCAGTGCCCGCGAGCAGTTCCAGGGATTCACCGACCGGACGAACCGCATCCTGGCCCTGCTCGACGGTTTTATGCCCGAATGCGTCTGGCTCAATGACGCCGAGACCCTGACCTATCTGCATGCGACGGTGTCGACCAACCGGCACCGCGTTCGCGTGCCCGAGACCCCCATCTATCTCGACGCACTGCTCTCCGATCTGCCCCTCACTGGCGGCCTCGAACCGATGCTGGGCAATACCCATCTTCGCGTTCTGACCATCGTCGGCTTTCCCAGCGCGACGACACCCGGCATTCTCGACGAGCTCAACCGGCTCGCCTTCCCC
>LUYR01000261.1 GCA_001603335.1 Rhodospirillales bacterium Alpha_05
AAGGCGCGGAGCGACGGCCGGATCGGCCGGGAGTTTCTCGAAGCCCAGATCGAGGTGGCGACCCGCCCCTGCCAGAGCCTCGCCGAGGCGCGGGAGCAGGTGTCCGAGCTGCGCGGCATGGTCGGCGAGGTGGCGGCGGACTACGGCATGTCGTTCCTCGCCTGCGGCACCCATCCGACCGCGCAGTGGCGCGACTCGGTGCAGAGCAAAAAAAGCCGCTACGACGCGATCATGGCCGACCTCCAGATCATCGGGAAGCGCAACATGTTCTGCGGCATGCACGTGCACGTCGAGCTGCCCGACCCGTCGCGGCGGTTCGAGATCATGTGCGCGATGGTGCCCTACATTCCGCTGTTTCTCGCGCTTTCCACCTCGTCGCCGTTCTGGCAGTCGCAGGTGACCGGACTCAGGAGCTACCGCCTCGCCGCCTACGACGAGTTGCCGCGCACCGGCCTGCCCGAGCTGATCCTCAACGCCTCCGACTTCGACGCCTACGTCCGCGCCCTCACCAACGCCGGGGCGATCTCCGACGCCTCGCACATCTGGTGGTCGCTGCGGCCTTCGCTGACCTTCCCCACCCTCGAACTCCGCGCCGCCGACTGTTGCACCCGAGTCGACGACGTGGTGGCGATCGCCGGACTCTATCGCGCGCTGCTCCACTATCTGTTCGAGCGCGCGGCGTTCACCGGCGTCGACCCGGTGGCGCGCGCGATCGCCTCGGAGAACCTGTGGCAGGCGAAACGCTGCGGCATCAAGGCGGCGTTCGTCACCGCCGCCGGGGCGGTGCCGGTGCCGGATTTCCTCGACGGTCTTTGCGAGGTGCTCGCCCCCGATATCGACGCCCTCGACTGCGGCGATGCGATTGCGCGTTGCAAGGAGATCGCTCTTAAGGGAACCTCGGCGGATGAGCAGGTCGCGATCTACGAAGCCGGGCTCGCCGACGGCGAGGATGCGGCGCTCGCGGCGGTGGTGGCGTGGATCGACCGGACCACGTCGACGGTTTAGGAGCGTTTGACAGATGTGTCGCTGGATAGCCTATCGCGGGCAGCCGATTCCCCTCGAATACTACGTCACCCGGCCCAGCCATTCCCTGATCGCGCAGAGCATGCACGCCCTCGAGGCGACCGCCGCGTTGAACGGCGACGGCTTCGGCCTCGGCTGGTACGGCGAGCACGACGAACCCGGCCTCTATCGCGAGCTGCGTCCGGCGTGGTCGGACGAAAACCTCCGCCACCTCTGCCGCCACCTGCGCTCGCGGATGTTCTTCGCCCACGTCCGCGCCGCCACCGGCACCGCGGTGACCCGCACCAACTGCCATCCCTTCGCCAGCGGCAACTGGCTGTTCATGCACAACGGCCTGATCGGCAACTGGCCGAAGCTCCGCCGCGACGTCGAGGCGCTGATCCCCGACGATCTCTACGCCTGCCGCGCCGGAACCACGGATTCCGAGGCGATCTTCCTCGCGATCCTGGGCCAGGGTCTGGAGGTCGATTCCGGCTACGGCGACCCGGTCGCCGCCGCCGAGCGCACCGTGAGCGCGATCGCCGATCTGGTGCGCGCCAAGGGCGAGGGGGCGCAGTTCCGCTTCACCGCCGCGCTCTCCAACGGCAGCGACCTCTACGCCTTCCGCTATTCCGCCAACGACGCGGGCAACACCCTCTACTATCGCCAGTCGGGGGCCGATGTCGTGGTGGTCTCCGAGCCTCTCGACGACACCCGCGAGGCCTGGACGAGCGTGGCGCCCAACACCGTGCTGATCGCCAAATCCGGGGCCCAGGTGGAATTCCGCCCGTTCCTGCCGCGCACCCCGGCCTGAGGCTATTTCGCCGGGGCCATCATCATCATGCCGCCGCCGCCCATCATCCCGCCGCCGCCCATGCCGCGCGGGCCGGGCTCGCCGATCAGGGCCTTGGCCTTGGCGCGCTGGGTGTCGTTGAGTACCGAGAAGAGCTTGGCGCGGGCGTCCGAGACGTTCTGCATCGAGTTGGCGCGCTGCTCGTGCATCGCGGTCATCAGTGCCTGACGGTCCGCCGGGCTCAACTGCGACATCGACTTCGGCGTCATGCTCTGGTGCATCGACCCCGAGGTGTCGAGGGCGTCGGCGACGGCGTCGGTGTAGGCGGTCCATTCCGGTTTTTGGTCGGGCCGGATGCCGATCTCGGTTTCCGCCTTGGCGAGGCTCTCGGCGTTCATCATCGGCACGCCCCCCGGCATCATCGCCGTGTCCGCCGAAGTTTCCGGCGGCGCGGCCATGGCGGGGAGCGGCGCGAACCCGAGGGCGGCGAGAACCGCGAGTGACCCTACGCACTTGCCGAGGCTGGTCATGGTGTCTCTCTCCATTCGGTGTTGCGCAGATATGGGGCGCGATGCCGCCCCGGGGCAACTATTCGCCGCGCGGCAGGGCGATGGTGACGACGAGGCCGCCTCCCGTGCGGTTGGCGAGGCGGATGCTGCCGCCGTGCGCGGCGACGATGTCGCGCGCGATCGAGAGGCCGAGGCCGGAGCCGCCGGTGGCGCGGCTGCGCGACGCCTCGCAGCGGTAG
>LUYR01000262.1 GCA_001603335.1 Rhodospirillales bacterium Alpha_05
CGGCGCGGGCACCGGCGCGGTGCCGCTCACGTCCTCCACCGGCGACACCAGGGCCACCACCACCGGGGCCGCCTGCTCGCGCGGCTTCGTGGCCTTCGCCTTGACCGGCTTTTCCGGCTTTTCCGCCTTCGCCGCCTTCTTCTTGTCCTCAGGCAAATCGGGGCCGACGTAGTCGACCACGCCCTGGGTCAGCGCCCAGCACGCCAGCCGCACCGCCTTCGGCGGCTTCACCGCCTCGCCGTCGCGTTCGCCCTTTTCGTAGTACTGGAAGATCCGGCGCTTGAGGCCGAGAGCCTCCGCCGCTTCCTTCTGCGACATGCCGAGGGATTTTCGCCATGCCTTCAAATGCTTCCCGTCCATGATCCGACGTCTCCCGCGTGTTCCGGTGGTGGTTTCAGGATACTGCGGCGCTAGTCCGCCTGGGAAGGAAATACGCACAGCGTGCGCACATTTGCACTTGAAAAACGCACAGAGTGCGCATATTTCATAAACTGTTGAGTAATGGTAGCGGCTGAGCGCGACGCTCAACCCAGAGTACGGAGGACCGGCCATGGCACATCTCGGACCCAATCGCATCTACGTCTGCGGCCGCAACGCCTACGACAACGAACTCGCCATGGTCCGCCACGAAGGCGTCGCGCACCTGCGCGAGGCGGCGGTCGAATCCGTGATCGAGCCGCGCCCGCGCTTCGCCTGGCGGATCGCCGACGGCACCTCGGTGCGCTGGGTCACCGACCCGGTCGACGCCTACCTCGCCCGCCGCCAGTCGCCGAATGCCGCCATCGATGTCGTCGCGGTGCGCCGCTGACGCACCCCGCGCAGACCTCACCCGCAGAGAAAGCCGGCATCCGCCGGTTTTCTTTTGCCCGGAATTCTGGGATCGTGGGACTCGTCAGGTCTGATTGGAAGCTTTCGACATGTCCGTTCACGTCTGGTGGCTGTTCGTCGCGGCGGTGTTCCTGCTCTCCGGCACCCCCGGCCCCAACATGCTCCATATCCTCTCGCGCAGCGTCACCCTCGGCGTGCGCCGCTCCATCGCCGCGATGGCCGGGTGCGTCCTCGCCCTGGTGCTTGTGCTCGCGGCCTCCGCCGCCGGGCTCTCCACCGTCCTGATGGCCCTGCCCGGCGCGTTCGAGGTCCTGCGCGCCGTCGGCGCCGCCTACCTCGTCTACCTTGGGCTCAAGTCCTGGTTCGCCGACTCGACGCCGCCGCATGTCGACCCCGACGCGCCCGCCCGCACCGTCTCCACCCGCGCGATCTTCGCCGGGGGCTTCGCGGTCTGCGCCAGCAACCCCAAGCTCATCCTCTTCGCCGCCGCCTTCCTCCCGCAGTTCGTCAACCCCGCCGAACCGAGCGCGCCCCAGTTCGCCATCCTCGTCGCCACCTTCGCCGCGATCGAGCTGTTCTGGCTCTCGGTCTACGCCCTCTGCGGCAAATCCCTCGCCCACCACCTCGCGCGCCCCAACCTGCGCCGTACTTTCAACCGCCTCACCGGCGGCATCTTCATCGGCTTCAGCGCCCTGCTGCTGAACCTCAAGGCATCGTAAAGGTCCGGGCGCTGCCCGGGCCCGCTGGGGACTCGGCCCCCTCGACCCCATAACCTGGTTTTTGCGCGAAGCGCGATAAAGCC
>LUYR01000263.1 GCA_001603335.1 Rhodospirillales bacterium Alpha_05
GCGGATGTGCTCCTGCGCGAGGTCGGCGAGGGCGGCGCGGTCGTTGGCGGCGAGGCTGCCGTCGGCGGTGGCGGAGATCGCCGCGACCGCCTCGTGCCTCTCGACGACGTTGCGGAACTTCTGGTGCGGGTCGAAGTCGGCGAGCGGTTGCGGATCGCGCGAACACGCGGCGAGAACGGCGAGGCTCAGGAGGGCGAGGAACGGGCGCAGCGTCATGGCGGCTCTCCTAGCGCACGATGTAGCCGACCGGGCCGCGCAGTTCGCTGGGCACCGGAGCGGCGGGGGAACGGATCACGTAGTTGTCCTGCAGGCGGTTGAGCAGGATACGGTCGAGGTCGGAGGACGGCGCGAAGCCGTCGGTGGGCAGCGCGAGGCCGGGTTTTTCCACCGGCTGGACGACGTAGGCCGAGACCATCACCACCAGTTCGCTCTCGTGGCGCTGGAACGAGCTCGACTTGAACAGCGCGCCGAGCACCGGGATGTCCATCAATCCCGGCAGGCCGGAAAGGTCGGAGGTGATGTCGTTCTGCAGCAGGCCGGCGATCATGATCGAGCCGCCCGACGCCATTTCGACGGTGGACGACGCGCGCCGCACGGTGAGGCCCGGGATTTCGGTGTTGGACAGGCGCACCGTCAGGGTGCGGTCGATGGCGCTCACCTCGGTGTTGAGCTTGAGCGAGATCCGGCCCGGGTCGAGGACGATCGGGGTGAAGTTGAGGAGCACGCCGAACTGCTTGAACACGATCGAGATCCGGCCGAGCTCCTCCGCCGCCGGAATCGGGAATTCGCCGCCCGCGAGGAGGTTGGCGGTTTCGCCCGAGACCGCGGTGAGGTTGGGCTCGACCAGGGTGCGGATCAGCCCCTGGCGCTCGAGCGCGCTCAAGCTCCCGGCGAGGGCGCCGATGCCCGATACCGTGGCGGTGCCGAACAGCTGCGACGCGCCCTGGGTGAGGCCGACGGTGCCGCTGGTGGCGAGGTTGACCGCGCCGTCGCCGACGCGCAGCACCGAGCCGGTGAGGCCGATGCCGAGTTCCTTCAGCACCGTCTTCTGCATCTCGGCGACCTTGACCTTGAGCAGCACCTGCTGCTCGGAGGACACCCGCAGCAGGTTGACGACGTGGCCCTCGTCCTTGACGAAGCGCCGCGCCAGGGCGCGCGCCTGGGTCACCGCCACGTCGTCCTTCACCGTGCCCGCGAGGTAGACGCTGTCGCCGACGCCGGAGACGCGAATCTTCGGCTCGTCGGGCAGCACGTCGGCGAGCACCGCCTTCAGGCCGTCGGCGTCGATGTGGACGTCGATCGAAATCCGCCGCATCACGCCGCCCGCGCGGTCGAAGAAGGTGATGTCGCTCTGGCCGACGCCGCGCGCCACCAGCATCACCTGGTTCGGCGCGCGCACCAGGGCATCGACCACGTCGGGGTTGCCGACGACGATGTCGCGCACCGGCTCGGGCAGTTGCACGCTGGTGGTCTTGTTGAGCGAGAGCCGCATCACCTCGGTCGGGGTGCGGACGATCGTCGCGGAGAGGGTCTTCGGCGCGCTCAGGATCGGTAGCGGTGCGGCGGTCACCGGCAGGGTCGGCATCGGCGGCGGTGCCGGAGGCTCCGGTGGCGCGGCGAGGGCCGACGTGGCGAACGCGACGCCGAGGGCGGCGAGGCCGAGGGTTGCGAGCAGGCGGCCGGGAATCATGTTAGAAGCTCCTGGTCGAGACGACGCCCGCCCGGTTGATGCGGATACCGGAGCCCCCCTGGCCCGCGGGTGTGCCGCCGGTGAGGGCGCGCATCGCCTGGGAGGCTTCGATGTCGGGGGTGTAGAGGCGTTGCGCTGGGGCGGGCTCGGGTTCGGCCGCGGCGGTGTCGGTCTGCTGCGGCCGCAGCACCAGCGAGAGCTGGCCGAGCATGCTCGCGGCGGCGAGGATTTCCGCCTGCTTCGGCGTTACCGCGATGGTCGCGGTCTTGCCCTGGATCGCCGCGCCGTCCTTGCCGCGCGCGATCTGCTGGTCAATCGCCAGCACCTTGACGTCGGTGAGCACGGTTTCGGCGGCGAAGCGCACGATCGGGCCGCCCTTGCCCACCGCGTCCTGGTCGGCGCGCTGGAAGTCGGCGGCGAGGACGACGTCGACATGGTCTCCCGGCGCGATGAAGCCGGAAACCGCGCTGGCGTTGCTGATCGCTACCGAGGCGGCGCGCGTGCCGGGTTCGAGCAGCACCGCGAGCAGGCCCGCGTCGGTGCGCGCGATCGCGGCTTCCTGGAAGGGTTCCCCGGCGACTAGGGCGCGGCGCGGAATCGCTCCGAGGAACTTCGCCTTCACGTCCTCGGCCGGTTGGCGGACGACGAATCGCTGCGCGGTGTCGGCGGGCCAGGGTTCGAAGCGGAAGTCGTCGTCGGTGAGCGCGGTGCCCGCCGCGACGTCGCGCGCCACCACCAGGACGTCGGCGGTCGGCGCCTTCTGCACCGCGACCGGCCGCGCC